>JAHYYD010000238.1 GCA_019425105.1 Actinomycetota bacterium | reverse complement strand
AGAAGATGGAGCTCATGCCCGAGGCCGAGGATAACGTGTGGGACCTGTCGGATCGTGAACGCCAGGTGATGGGTATTCGCGCGCTTCCGGCATCCCTGGCTGACGCCGTGCGCTCCATGAAGAGCTCCGATCTGGTGGCTTCTACCCTCGGTGAGCAGGTTTTCGACTACGTTATTCGTAACAAGCGCAAGGAATGGACGGAATATCGTCAGCAGATCACTCGCCAGGAGCTTGAGCAATTCCTGAAGGTCGTTCCGCGGTGACGCCGGACGAGCTTCGGATTGCCGGGTTCCTGGACCCGCGCCGCGCGCTCAGCTTTTTCGAGGAGCTGCCGGGCGGTGCCGAGGCGTGGGAGCGTGACCTGGGCGCGAGCGCCGATCCCGACCAGGCGCTCCTGGCCGCGATCCGTCTGCACGAAGCAGACCCCGGCCTCGTGCGCGGGCTCGTGGACAAGCCCGACGCCCGGCGTCGCGTGTGTGCCGTGCTGGGCGGCAGTCAGTGGCTGGGCGACTACGTGATCGCCGATCCCGCGCGTGCGGTGTCTATCTGGGAGGACCCCGGCCAGAGCAGGCAGGTGCTCCTGGCTTCCGTGGGCGCAACTCGGGCTGAGGGGGGAGCCTATGTAGCCGCAGAGGGGGCGAGCGCGGACGACTTGCGCGCAGCCTACCGACGCGTTCTCCTGTCTGTGGCCGCCGACGATCTGACAAGTGAGGATCCCGAGGCTCTCATGCCCGAGGTTGGGCGACGCATTGCGGACCTCGTGGATGCGACGCTCGAGGCTGGTCTCGCACTCGCCCGTCGCGACATCGATCCACAGGGGCAGACCCCGTTTGCGATCATCGCGATGGGTAAGACGGGGGCGCGCGAGCTCAACTACATCTCCGACGTTGATGTCGTCTACGTCGCGCAAGCCGGGGTGGATCAGGACGAGCGTGTGGCCCTTGAGGTCGCTACGCGACTTGCGGCGGCAACGGCTTCCGCGTGCTCGGGGCCGGGCACGCAGGCGCCACTGTGGACCGTGGACGCGAACCTGCGCCCGGAGGGACGCAACGGGGCCCTCGTTCGCACGGTTGAGTCCTACCGCCAATACTGGGACAAATGGGCACAGACGTGGGAGTTTCAGGCGCTGCTGAAGGCCCGTGCCTGCGCCGGAGACGAGACTGTTGGGCGCGCCTTCGAGGATGCCGCGCAGCCCTACGTGTGGAGCGCCGCCACTCGTGAAGGGTTCGTCGAGGCTGCGCGTGCGATGCGTCGAAGAGTCGAGGACAACATCTCGCGTTTGCATGCGTCGCGTGAACTTAAGCTCGGACGTGGCGGCCTGCGCGACGTCGAGTTCACGGTCCAGCTGCTCCAACTTGTCCACGGCCGCACGGATGCTTTCTTGCGCGTGCGCTCGACGCTGGAGGCGATTGAAGCGCTGCGAGACGGCGGCTATATCGCTCGCAGTGATGCTGATCAGCTCGCATCCTGCTATCGCTTCCTGCGTGCCGTCGAGCACCGTACGCAGCTGCCTCGTATGCGCCGCACCCACCTGATCCCGGACAAGGATCGGGAACTGCGTGTCCTCGGGCGCGCGATGGATCGCTCGCGCTTCCCCGACGCGGGCTCGATCAGTGCCGCGATCGATGAGGTACGTGCACGGGTACGGGCCCTCCATGAGGATGTGTTCTACCGACCGATCATCGCCGCGACTGCGTCGCTGAGCGAGGACGAGGTGTCCCTGCATGCAGATGGCGCGCGCGACCGACTGGCCGCGATCGGCTACCGTGATCCGGCGGGTGCCCTCACACATATCGCTGCTCTCACGCAGGGGACGAGCAGACGCGCTGCAATTCAGCGCCACCTGCTCCCGGTGTTTATCTCGTGGCTTGCGGCGGGGGCCGACCCCGACATGGGTCTGCTGAATTTCCGAATCCTGTCCGAGGACATCGGCGATTCGCACTGGTACCTCGCGCTCCTGCGTGACTCCGGCGTTGCTGCTCGCAGGCTCACGACCATGCTCCCGAACTCCAGGTGGATCGCCGAGGCGCTCGCCAAGCGTCCCGAGGCCGTCGCCTGGCTCGATGACGATGACGAGCTGGCACCGCGCGAGCCGCATCGGCTGGCTCGGGAAGTGGCGGCGCTCATTGACCGCCATGAGGATGCGTCCGAGGCAGCTGCCCGAGTCCGTGCTGTGCGCACGCGTGAGCTGACCCGTTGCGCGATGACCGACCTCCTGGATGGCGTCAATCCTCGTGGAAACGCGATCGCCGACGCCACGGATGCTGCAATCCTGGGAGCCCTCGCCATCGCCCAGCGGGAGGAAATCGAGCGCTGGGGCGGGCAGCGGGCGAACGTTGTCTTTGTCGCGATGGGACGCTACGGGGGCCGCGAGTGCTCCTATGCATCCGATGCGGATGTGATCGCCGTGCATGAGGCGGTCGGCGGTGCCTCTGATGCCGAGGCTGCGGCCAGCGCGACGGCCATCGTGAACCGTGTGAAGAGCCTTCTTGGTTCGGCCACCAGCCAGCTGGGTATCGCCGTCGATCTTGACCTGCGCCCCGAGGGCAAGAACGGCCCGATGAGTCGCACGATCGAGTCGCATCGCGAGTACGCGCAGCGCTGGGCTTCCACGTGGGAGAGGCAAGCGGCGGTGCGCGCGCGTCCGATTGGGGAGGGGGAGCTCGCCGATCAGGCGCGGGAGCTCTTCGCGGAGCTCTCCTACGGAGGAGTGAGTGAGTCGGACGTGCGCGACATCCGACTGCTGAAAGCCCGCATGGAGAACGAGCGCTTGCCCCGCGGCACCGAGCCTGCGCGCCATGTCAAGCTGGGCCCCGGTGGCCTCTCTGACGTCGAGTGGACGATTCAGCTCATTCAGATGCGCACCGGTATGCGCAACCGCGCGCTGCGTACGCCGTCGACGACGCAGGCGATTCTGGCTGCTCGGGATCACGATCTGATGAGTGCCCAGGACGCGCAGATTCTCCTCGAAGCCTGGGACATGGCGACCCGTATCCGCGCTGCGAATACGCTGGCAACAGGCCGTATGAGCGGTGTGAAGCTCGACGTTTTACCCCGTGATAGTGCGGAGCTGCGTGCTCTTGCGGCGATCCTCGGGTACGGTAGCGGCGGGCTGAATGCCCTCGAAGAAGACTGGCTGCGCGCCGGACGCAAGGCGCGCGCCGTGATGGAACGACTTTTCTGGGAGCAGCAGTGAAGATTGTGCTGGTACGGCACGGACAGAC
>JAHYYD010000237.1 GCA_019425105.1 Actinomycetota bacterium | reverse complement strand
ATCAGAGGACCATCGCCGCGATCCACCCACCGATCAACAGCGGAATGTTGTAGTGGATGAACTCGGGGATGACCGTGTCTCGCATGTGGTCGTGCTGACCGTCGATATTCAGACCGGATGTCGGGCCGAGCGTCGAGTCGGATGCGGGTGAGCCGGCGTCGCCGAGCGCGCCCGCCGTGCCGATGATCGACACGGTCGCGATGGGGGAGAAGCCGAGCGCCACGCACAGCGGCACGTAGATCGCGGAGATGATCGGCAGCGTCGAGAAGGACGAGCCGATACCCATCGTGATGATCAGGCCGACCACGAGCATGATCATGGCGGCCAGCGCCTTCGAGCCGTTGAACATCGCGGAGGTCTGCTGGACGAGGGGCTCGATTTGGCCGGACGCCTTGAGGACCGACGCGTAGCCCTGCGCGGTGATCATGATGAGGCCGATGAGGCTCATCATCTTCATGCCGCCGCTGAACACGTCGTCGGCCTGCTGCCACGGAACGACGCGCATCGCGAGCATCATGCACAGGCCCACCAGGGAACCCACGAGCAGCGGGTCGGCCTCGGAATCCATCTTGGTCATGACGGCCTGGATGACGAAGCAGGCGACGAGGGCAGCGACCGCGGCCCAGACCTTCTTCATGTCGATGGGCTTGTCGCTGTTGGAGCTGAACGAGGTCTCGCGCTGTTCGTATTCGCGCGGCTTGCGGTAGGAGACGAGCAGTGCGATTGCACAGCCCACGGCCATCGAGGCTGCGGGGATCGCCATGGCGGCCATCGGGTTGACGATGCCTTCAACCGGCAGGCCAGCGTCCTCAATGTTCTTGTAGAGGATGTCGTGCAGGAAGATGCGGCCGAAGCCGATCGGTACGAACATGTAGGTGGTGACGATACCGAAGGTGATCGCACAGGCGATCAGGCGGCGGTCCATCTTGAGTTCGTTCATGACGCCGATGAGCGGGGGCACCAGCAGCGGAATGAACGCAATGTGAATCGGGATGAGGTTCTGGCTCATCACGCCCATGACGAGGACGCCGCCGATGATGCCCCACTTGGCGGAGCGGGCTACGCGCGCCGAGTTCGACTCGTCGGCGTTGCGCAGCTTCTTGATGATCCAGTTCGCCAGCAGGCGCGGCAGGCCCGAGTGGGCCACCGACATCGCGAACGCGCCAAGCAGGGCGTAGGACAGGGCGATCTTTGCACCGCCGGCGAGGCCATCCTGGAAGGCGACCATCGTGCCGGACATGCCCATGCCGGCGACCAGGCCGCCCACGAGGGAGGCCACGAAGAGGGAGATGACGACGTGCACGCGTGCGATGCTGAGGATCAGCATGACGAGCACGGAGAGCACGACTGCGTTGAAGAGCAACATGTGTGTTCCTGTGTTGAGGGTGCGCGGGTGCGCCAAATAAGGGGGAGGTAAGCCGCTGTGCGGCAGGTGGTGTCAGCCGAGATGGGAATCGGCGTGGATGGATGCGTCGACGGCACCTACCAGTGCGGTCGACAAACCACCTTCCTCGGCGGCCAACAATCCTGCGATTGTGGTGCCGCCGGGGCTCGTCACCCGATCAATGAGTTGCGCGGGGATCGTGCCCGCCTCGCGCTCGGCAAGGAGCAGAGCAGCGGCTCCCGCCATCGCCTGCGCGGCAATCTCGACGGCGCTGTCCTTGGACAGTCCGTACTTGAGACCGGCGCGGGCGAACGAATCAACAATCTGGAAATACCAGGCTGGAGAGCACGAGGCCAGGGCCTGGAACACGGGGAAATAGTCCTCGTCGATGAGGATGGTGCGGCCCACCGAATCCATGAGGGATCGGACGGCTGCTACCTGTGCGTCTGTGGCGCGCGTGGCCGTCAGGGCGGTCATGGACTGCCCGACGGTGGCCGCGACGTTCGGCATGACGCGCACGAGCGGGATGCCCGCGCCGAAGTCAGTGGTGATCTGGTCGAGGGTGCGTCCGGCCGCCAGGGAGACGACGCAGGCGTCGGGTCGGGAGACCACAATGGGGGCGATCTCCTTGACGACTGCGCGCTGGTCCTTGGGCTTGACGGCCAGGAAAATGATGTCGGCCTGGCGGGCCAGGGACGCATTCGAGGAAGCGGCGGTCGCGCCGAGTTCGTCGGCGAAATCGCATGCCTTTGCAGCCGTGCGGTTGGAGAAGATCAGTGTCGCGGGATCGACGCCGGACGCGACGGCACCGCGAGCAATGGCCTGGGCCATGGCTCCCGTTCCGATGAATCCGATACGCATCAGGGTCTCCCACGAGGAATTGGTTAATTGCGATGCAGTCTACTCCGCTTTGCCGTTTCTTGGTGTAGTGGTCGCACTGTGAGACGAGGCCGGGGCGTGGTCTCCCGCAAGGAGTTCGGCGCCCCGGCCTCGTGCCGACATCGTGGGTGTCAGCGCTTGCGCGTGCCGAAGATGGAGCGCGTAATCTCGCGGCCGGCGGTGCGCAGGACGGACCCGAGGACGTTTTCGACCTGGCGGGTGCGGCGTTCGGCGGCGCGCTGGCGGGCGGCCTCCTCCTTCTCCTGCTGCTTCTCAACCTGGCGGCGCAGCCGCTCCATTTCCTTCTGACGTGCAGCCTCTTCCTTGGCGGCGGCCTTCTCGGCCTCCTTGGCGGCGCGCTCGGCTTCCTTCTCAGCTTCCTTCTGCGCGCGTTCGGCCTCCTTGGCGGCCTCTTCCTTCGCGATTGCCTCCTCGCGGGCGGCCTGGGCCTCGGCGGCGCGGCGCTCGAGCTTCTCCTCGGCGGAGTCCGGGTTCACGGCGTCGCGGTAGCGGCCCATGATGACGCTGGACTGGTTGATACGCGCGATCGTGTCAGCGGACGCGGGGCCCATGACGGAGGCGGGTGCCCAGATGCCGACGGGCGTGACCGGGGTGGGGTTACCCTTCGGATCCAGGACGGTCACGACGGCCTCGCCGGTGCCCAGGGTCGTGAGGACCTCGTCGAGCTCCAGGGACGTCTTCGGGAAGGTCTGGACCGTGGCCTTGAGCTTCTTGAAGTCATCCGGCGTGGAGGCACGCAGGCCGTGCTGGACGCGCGAACCGAGCTGGGCCAGAACGTCGGAGGGGATGTCCTTGGGGGTCTGCGTCACGAAGACGACGCCCACGCCCTTGGAACGGATGAGGCGCACGGTCTGGACGACCTGACGTTCGAACTCCTTGGTGGCGTCCGCAAACAGCAGGTGTGCCTCGTCGAAGAAGAACACGAGCTTGGGACGCTCGACGTCGCCGACCTCGGGCAGGGTGGAGAAGAGGTTGGCGAGCAGGAACAT
>JAHYYD010000236.1 GCA_019425105.1 Actinomycetota bacterium | reverse complement strand
CGGTATCGCGGTGGTGCAGCGGGCGCATGCCGTTGAACAGGTGGGTGATCGTCGCACGGGGACCTCGCTTGGTCTCCACCTGCGCGAAACGCTCGCGCGAGTAGGCCAGAGCCTCGCGCGCCTTCACCGAGTTGGAATCCGTGTGGCCCCAGGAGGGTACCGCTCCCCCGTCGATGAGGGCCTCAGCAACCGATCCTGGACCATAGGCGTTCGGCTTCTCGGGGGCCAGTGTCATCGACAGCGCATAGCCCTGACAGTCGTCAATAAGAGTGCGAGTCAGGTCCGCGTCGGGATCAACGATGTAGGTCGGATCCTGAGCACCGCAGCGCTCATGAGAAACGAACGGCCCCTCAAAGTGAATGCCAGCGAGCTCGTCGGCCTTGGCCAGCTCAGCCAGGGTCTTTGCGCGCGCTCGCAGTACCTCAGCGGAAGCGGTCACGCAGGACGCAACGAGCGAGGTCGTCCCGTGGCGGCGGTGCTCAAGCACGGCAACGAGAGCAGCCTCGGCGGTCTCGGCGTTGGGGAAGGACTCTCCACCGCCACCGTGGCAGTGAACATCGACGAGGCCGGGAAGGTAGGTCGAATCGCTGGCCTCGGGCACCTCGCCCTCATAGTCGGAAACGGGACACACACGGGTAATAGTCGCGCCGTCGAACTCAATGATTCCGTCCTCAACAACGGAGTTTTCCAGAACCAGACGGCCACGCAGCACAGAAATAGTCATACACATATTGTGGCACACATGACACTTTAGTGCTGCGTCTCAGACAACCATTTCTCCCAGTCGCCAAACGCCCGTCGCGCCGATTCCTCATAGGTCCCGCAGCCGTCGGCGCTCACAACCTGGCTGCCGGGGGCGCGCACGGCAACCAAGCGTCCACCTGCAACAGCAATCGGACGGAACATCCCGTTCTTCGCCGGGCAGATCAAAGCCTCGCCCGCCTCGTCCGTCAGACAGGAACGGTCCTTATAGCCGACATGCAACTCGTCAAATGAGGGCAGCGCGAGCATCGCCTCGGCCTCGTCTCTGGCAGCTTCCACAAGGTCAGCGAGGTCAGCGCGAGCCAGGCCACCTTCAAACTCCGCGATGGGCAAGCCGATGCTGCTCCCCGCCTCGCGCGCCCCGGCCATCGCCCGACGCGCCTGTGTGAGAGTCAACCCGGTCCACCTGGCCAGGTCGGCCTCGTCAATAGGACCGTGCCCCCAGGCGTAACGCGCGGCCAAAACCGCGAGGGCTTCGTCATGTCCGCTTTCCCCCTGCGCGACGCCTGGTGCACCAGGCAGCCCTCGCGCATCAACCATCAGATGCTCCCCCGCGCGCAGAGGACCTGCGGCGAGCACCCCGTCCAGGTGCAGGCGCATGACGAGATGGCGGCGCCGCAGACCCGCCTGTGAGGACGACGTCGTCACAGTGTCGATGCCGCTGTTCTCCCACGCCTCGACGAGCTCCGCACGGCTCACTCCCCCAGGCGAGGCCTCCAGCAGGTCACACGCGACCTGGGCCGCGCACTCGACGATCGCAGGCGACAGGCCCAGAGAAGACGCCTGGCGTTCCCACGCAGCACGCCGATGGCGCAGCAGTCGCCGCAGCCAATGGTGGTCGCGCGCGCTGGTCACGTGCACGGTACCGCGCATCGGCCACGAACGAACGAGGTCACCCGAGTCGAACGCTTCACTCACCTGCGCCCGCGAGATACCCTCGCAGCGCACGCCAATCGCCCACGGGATCGCGCTGACCTGCTGTCCTTGCAATGCCAGCAGATTCTCGACAGCACCCAGCGGCGAGCGCGCCGCGGTCGCTGAGACGAGGCCCTGGGCGACAATGCGCCCCAGGCTCGCGCGCCGAGAGAGCGCCATCAGAACAGGCGAGACTCGGGGTCGTCCACCCCGCGCATCGCGTCGTAATCCAGGACCACGCAGCGAATCCCGCGGTCCTCAGCCAGGGTGCGCGCCTGCTTCGTAATCTCTTGGGCCGCGAAGATACCGGTCACGTCACCGAGCAACGCATCGCGCCCCAGCAGCGAGAGATAGCGCGTGAGCTGTTCGACACCGTCGATACCACCGCGGCGCTTGACCTCGATCGCCACGTGGTTGCCATCCGCGTCGCGCACCATCAGGTCCACCGGGCCCACGGGGGTCGGAAACTCACGGCGCACCAGCTCCCAACCCTCGCCGAGAATCTGGGGCACCTGCTCGGCAAGAAGCTCCTGCAGGTGCGCCTCCACGCCGTCCTTCACGAGGCCGGGGTCGACACCCAGATCCTCGTTCACGTCAGCGATAATCTCGTGGATGCGAATGATGAGCTTGTCATCGGTCTTATCGGCCTGAACCGTCCACACCTGCTCGACGCCCTCGTCGTCCTCACTGGGCTCGCCCATGGAAACCGTGCAGGGTGCCGTCATCCAGTTCAGCGGCTTGTACGAGCCGCCCTCAGAGTGGATGAGAACCGATCCGTCACCCTTGAGCATGATGACGCGCTTAGCCGGATCCAGGTGGGCGCTCAGCCGACCCGAATAATCAACGGTGCAGGAAGCAATAACAATACGCACCCCGCGAGCTTACCAATCCTGCTCACACGAGGCGCGGAGGACCAGACTCCACCCAGGAGACCAATCCGTTATATGTCAGGCGTTCCACGGCAGCCTCGTAACGATGCTCACCATACGCCAGGCGCACCTCGACCACTGACCCGTCAGCCGAGTGCGCAATCGGAGCCGAGACCTCCATGCCCCGACGCGGAATCGAATAGACCGGCTTGAAGCTCAGTCCCACGAGCCGATACCAGGACAGCTCCTCGACACCATACACGCCGATACCAGCCGTCCAACCCGCATGCACGTCCGGACGCGACCAACAGCGGAACGCCCCCAAACGCGAAACGATCCTGCGGGCGCGCACATTCATGTACGCCCACAGGATCGCCCCGACACACGCGAGGAGAACCACACACCAGATCACGATCATCATCAGGCTCATGAGGTCCTCCTCGCGTAGCGTCGAATTACTGTTCTGTCACTGTAGCGTGATCAGCCACGACCGTGACGAAATCCGAGTCGACTGAGGCGAATCCCCCACTGACCTCGAAAGACACGACTTCGGAAGCGCGCGTCACCGTCACGACGCCCTCGCCCATCTGGGCAAGCAGCGGCTGGCGACCGGGCAGAACACCCAGGCTTCCATCCACCGTCGGCACCTGAACAGAGAGCGCCGCACCGTGCCACAGTCGTCCCTCGTGGGAGACGACCTCGACCTGCAAGGACTTACCCGATGCCATCAGGC
>JAHYYD010000235.1 GCA_019425105.1 Actinomycetota bacterium | reverse complement strand
CCGCCGCCGGTGCCGATCTTGGCGATGACGGCGAGGATGATGTCCTTGGCCGTCGATCCCTCGGGCAGGGATCCGTTCACCGTAATCGCCATGGTCTTGAAGGGAGCCATCGGCAGGGTTTGAGTGGCGAGCACGTGCTCAACCTGGCTGGTGCCGATGCCGAAGGCCAGCGCGCCGAACGCGCCGTGCGTGGAGGTGTGGGAGTCGCCGCACACGATCGTCATGCCGGGCTGGGTCAGGCCCAGCTGCGGGCCAACGACGTGGACGATTCCCTGGTCGGCGTCGCCCAGGGAGTGCAGGCGGATGCCGAACTCCTCGGCGTTCTTACGCAGGGTGTCGATCTGGGTGCGGCTCGTAATGTCCGCGATGGGCAGGTCGATGTTGACCGTGGGCGTGTTGTGGTCCTCGGTCGCGATCGTCAGATCGGGGCGGCGAACCTGTCGTCCCGCGAGGCGCAGGCCCTCGAACGCCTGCGGGCTCGTCACTTCGTGCACGAGGTGGAGGTCGATGTAGAGCAGGTCGGGGGCACCATTTTCCCCCTTGGACACGATGTGGTCTCGCCACACCTTTTCTGCCATCGTTCCGCTCATTGTTCCTCCTCTGGTCCCCACTTTGGAGACACGGTGTCATACATACGTCGCAATCAATGGAACCGCCTTATCCGCCATGCGACCCGCTGATCTCACGTCTCGGACGCACCTTTGATCTGTTTCACTATCCGACAATTTGCTATCTCAAAAGCTGAGATATTAAATAGTTGTATGGAAGAGCAAACATCCAGTGGCGTCGGCGTTCTTGACAAAGCTGCGCTGGTTCTCAGCGCTCTTGAGGCAGGACCCGCCACCCTCGCCCAACTCGTTTCCAGCACGGGGCTCGCACGCCCCACCGCCCACCGACTGGCCGTTGCCCTCGAATATCACCGCATGGTCGCCCGCGACATGCAGGGGCGTTTCATCCTCGGCCCCCGCCTCCAGGAACTCTCCTCCGCAGCCGGCGAAGACCGCCTCCTCCAGGCCTCCATGCCGGTCCTCCAGGCCCTGCGCGATCACACGAAGGAATCCTCCCAGCTCTTCCGCCGCCAGGGTGATTACCGCGTGTGCGTGGCCGCCTCCGAACGCGAGATGGGCCTGCGCGACTCGATCCCCGTGGGCGCCACGCTCTCCATGAGCGCAGGTTCTGCCGCTCAGGTCCTGCTGGCCTGGGAAGAGCCCGACCGTCTCCACCGCGGCCTGTACGGAGCATCCTTCAACGCTACGATGCTCTCCGAGGTGCGCCGCCGCGGCTGGGCGCAGTCCGTGGGCGAACGCGAACCCGGTGTCGCCTCCGTCTCCGCACCCGTGCGAGGCCCTTCCGGACGCGTCCTCGCGGCCCTGTCGATCTCCGGCCCCATCGAGCGCATGGGTCGCCAGCCCGGACGCCAGCACGGCCCCTCCGTGATGGCGGCCGCCAACAGGCTCACCGAATTCCTTTCCACCGTCGAAGACGCCGCGGACCTGTAAGCCGCGACCACTGACGATAAACAAACGGGTGGGCCGGGACGATTCAATCGTCCCGGCCCACCCACCGTTTCAGGGCTCCCCGCTACGCGACCCAGCGACCAGAACGGTCGAAGGTGTAGGCCGTGCCATCGATGACGACACGCCCGGTCGCCATGGCGCCCGACGCCTGGCAGAAGTACCAGCTATCGCCATCCTTCACCCATCCGATCGCCATCTGGCCGGACTCGGTCAGGTAGTACCAGTGACCGCCCACGGCAGCCCAACCGGTGGCCATCGTGCCGTTACCGTTCAGGTAGTACCAGGCGCCGCCCAGGTTCACCCAGCCGGTGGCCATCGAGCCGCTTCCGTTCAGGTAGTACCAGATGTTGCCGTCCTTGAGCCAGCCGGTGGCCATGGCCCCGGTATCGGGATCCAGGTAGTACCAGGAGCCGCCCACGGCAGCCCAGCCGGTCGCCATCGCGCCGGACGGGGCGTAGTAGCGCCATGCGCCATCCTCGACCTGCCAGCCGGTCTTCATCCAGCCGCTGGCATCGAAGGAGTAGGTCACGCCACCGCGCACAACTCGCTCACCCGCGGGGTAGGTTCCGTCCGCATAGCGCAGCCACCAGCGGCCGTCCCCCGAGGCGACCCACTGGGCAGTCTCCGGGTCCGGCGTCGGGTTAGCGTTGGGGTCAACGCGGTCACCCGTCGCCTGCGTGAAGACGGCAACCGTGCGAGCCGGGACCGTCACAGAACCCGTCTTCGCGTCGAAGGACGAGTCCTTGACGACCGCGTCAGAGCCATTCGCCTGAGCCTCGTGCAGCTTGAAGACGCGCCCGGCCAGGCCATCGACCGCCGTCGTCACGGTCTTATCCGTCGCGTTGAAAACGACGAGCGCACCGTCGAGCGCCGCGTCAACGTCGCTGCCCACCCCGGCCTCGTCGTTGATGAGCATGACGATCGTCCCGTCCACGGCGCCCTCACCCGAGTTCGGGAAGGTCACCTTGGAGCGAATCAGGTCGGCGCTGCCCAGCGTGAACAGGCGCGAGGAGGAACGCACACGCAGGAAGTCCATCGCGATCTCCGAGGAGGTGTCGATCTGCTCCGAGCTCGGCTTCAGATCGGGATTCTCCAGCAGCGGACGCATGTGATCCCAGGCCGCACCGTTCTTGGACTTCACGGGCAGACCACGACCAAAGCCGTTGTCACGCATGGACCAATCGATCGCGTTGAAGTGATCGCCTGAGTTGTAGGAGTCGCGGTCCAGGGACTTCGAACGCAGCATCTCCGTACCCGATGCCCAGAAGGAGGGCGACTGAGACAGAGCCACGGAGGCCTGGCTGATCAGCGACATGCGCACGCGGTTCTCCATCGGGGCGTCCGCGGGCATCTTGTAGGTGACCAGGTCGAAAAGCGTCTCGTTGTCGTGAGCATCCACGTAGTTGACGTTCTCGGCAGGCTGGGAGGCAAACCCCGCGCCCTGACCGTTGTAGTCCAGCTGGGCGCCCGAGACGGTCTTGCCGTCGTAGGTGGTCAACGTGTAGTCCTTCAGGTTGCCCGCCAGGCCCAGCTTCACCAGGTCCACGCGGTGCAGGTAGTCGGCGCGACGCTCCGCCTCCGAGCGGGTGTCGAGGCCGTTGAAGTCCGAGAACGCGCCCGAACCGAAGCCCTGGAAGACGCGGTGATCCTCGTCGAAGGGACCGCCGCCGTGCACGGCATCGCGCAGACGGTCGTTGAACGCGCCGATACCGGTGCCGTCCAGCTGGCCCTGGGTGGCCTGGGTGAACAGCGCGTTGTTCGCGACCTCACCGAAGTTCCAGCCCTCGCCGTAGATGTACAGGCGCGA
>JAHYYD010000234.1 GCA_019425105.1 Actinomycetota bacterium | reverse complement strand
GCATAACCCAACCCGAAGGACACAAAACGATTACACCACTCCACAGGACTTGACCGCCGATTTCGGCCCATTTTGCGCCAGCAGGGAGAACTTTGTACCGTTTCCGCCACCAACACGACAAGCAGGGCGAACTTTATCCCGCACGCAGAGCCACTTCCGGTACAAAACTCTCCCAGCACACACCCCCGACGGGCCCAACCGGTACAAAACTCGCCCTGCCGCCCGGCTCGCCGGCCCACCCGGTACAGAACTCTCCCAGCACGCCCGGCTCGGCGGCCCACCCGGTACAAAACTCTCCCAGCGAGCCCCAAAACGCCGATTTCGGCCCACTTTTCGCATGCAGGGAGAACTTTTTACCGCTTCCGCCACCAACACGACGAGCAGGGAGAAAAAAGTCACGCACCAACACTCCACCGCACCCCAACAACGTGCCGCTCTCCAAATTTCGCATGCAATTCGATTGCCTGAACTTTCAATAAAGCCCAGAAACGTTGCAATTCCAACGATATGAATTCAAAGTTTGAAATATTCAAAAGGGAATTGCATGCGAAATTACCGTGCCGACGGGGCAGGCCGCGGAGCCATGCCGCGGAGCCAGGCGGCGGTGCCGGCGGGTAGCGGCAGGGCCAAGACTGAACAAAAGTCGCACATAATTTCCTGCGGTCACTTTTCGAGACCACCCACAAACGGTGCAATTGCGACGATACAAATTCATGGTTTGAAGCACGCACAAGGGAATTACGTGCGAAATTGCTAGGCGGTGAGCGATGAGCGCGCTAGCGACGAACAGCGACAAGCCCCACCCGATTGGAGGCCGCCGCGGAGCCTGGCCAGGCTTCAAGACACGGGCCTGGCCACAGTGCCGGTGGGCGGCGGCGAGGCCTGGCTGGGCTAGTCCAAGCGACACAAGTGCCGCCGGTGTGGAGGGCGCCGGAGGGACGTGCCGCGGTGCCGGTGGGCGGCGGCGAGGCCTGGCCGGGCTTCGAGACGACGCGCGAGCCACACATCAGCAACCAGGCGCCGACGGCGTGGAGGGCGCCGGAGAAACCTGCCGCGGTGCCGGTGGGCGGCGGCAGGGCCTGGCCGGACAACGAGTCGACGCGCCGAGCGAAGCTCGCGGCGCGGACGACTCGCGGGCGGGCCGCCGCCCACCGGCACACACAGCGGCCAGGCCCATCAAGGCAGGCCACGCGGCGGCCGGAAATCTGGCGGGGCAACGAGCACCGCCGGAAATCAGGCGATGCCACAAGCCCCCGCCGAACGGAGAAGCCTCAGAACTCCTCGTAGTACTCCGGGTTCTGGTCGGCCTGGCGGCCGTCGGGTCGCCCGAGCGCGCTAATCGCAGCCATTTGTTCAGAAGACAGCGAGAACGAGAAGATGTCGAGGTTCTCGCGCTGGCGCTCGGGGTTACCGGACTTGGGCAGGGGCAGAGCACCGAGCTGGTAGTGCCAGCGTAGGATGAGGCGCGAGGGAGAGACTCCCACCTCGGATGCCAGGGCAACAATCGCGGGGTCTTCGACGATGCGCCACTTACGCCCCAGCGGGCTCCAGGACTCGGTGAGCACTCCGACCTGCGCGTGATACTCCAGGGCAGAGGCCTGCGGGAAGTAGGGGTGCAGCTCGATCTGGTTGACGCTGGGGTACTCGCCGGTCTCGGCATGCACGCGGTCGAGGTGCTCGGGCAGGAAGTTGCAGACGCCGACGGAACGGATGAGACCGCGGTCGCGGGCATCAAGAAGCGCCTGGAAGGCCTCGACGTACAGGCCGCGCTTGGGGTTGGGCCAGTGGATCAGGTACATGTCCCAGTAGTCGAGGCCGGCGCGCATGAGGGATTCCTCGACGGTGTAGATGGCCTCGTCGTAGCGCTGGTGGCGCCCGGGGAGCTTGGAGATGAGGCGCAGGTCCTCGCGGGGGATGCCGCAGCGGCGGACGGCGGCACCGAGGGCGCCCTCGTTCTCGTAGTTGAAGGCGCTGTCCAGCATGCGGTAGCCCGCCTCGATGCCCGAGACCATTGAGGAGACGCCCGAGGCGCCACGTAGGTTGTAGGTCCCCAGCGCGATCGCGGGAACGTCCAGGCCGTCGTTCAGGGTGTATGCGGGGATCTCAGTCATGTGTCAATCGTAGGCCGGGCCTCGCTGAGAGTTCTACCATGGGAGGTATGGCACAGCTTGAACTGGACGAGGTCCACGCGAACGCGGTGGACTATCAGCATTTCCTTCTTGATTCTCCTTCTCCCTATCACGCGGCCGAGGTCGTGGCGCAGCGCCTGGTGGACGCCGGCTTCAGGCTCGTCGACGAGAAGGGCGCGTGGGATGCATCCCCGGGTGGTCACGTGATGGTGCGCGGTGGCGCGGTGGCCGCGTGGTTCGTGCCCGAGACGGTCGCCGACGACGCGGGCTTCCGTATCGTGGGCGCACACACGGATTCGCCGGCGCTGTCGGTGAAACCGTCGGTGCAGTCGACGACGCCGGATGGCTGGGGCCAGATTGACGTCGAGGTGTACGGCGGCATGATGTGGAACTCGTGGCTGGACCGCGAGCTGACGCTGGCGGGTCGTCTGATCCTGGCGAATGGCGAGGTCGTCCTGGCGCGTACGGGTCCGATTGCACGTATCCCGCAGCTGGCAATCCACCTGGATCGTGAGGTGAATCCGGTTGGTTTGAAGCTGGATCCGCAGAAGCACCTGCACCCGGTGTGGACGGTGGATAACCCGTACGGCAACGTGCTGGAGTATGTGGCGCGCACGGCGGGCCTGGATGACGCGTCGCAGGTCGCGGCGTTCGATCTGATTCTCACCCCCAGCCAGGGGCCGGGCTTCTTCGGCGACAAGGGCCAGTTCATCGCGGCCTCGCGCCAGGACAACCTGTCGAGCGTACATCCGGGCCTGGTGGCTCTGGAGCGTCTCGCGGCGCAGGGGACTCCGGAGAGCGGCGATATCACGGTGTTCATGTGCTTCGATCACGAGGAGGTGGGTTCCGGCTCGCGCACGGGTGCGGCCGGCCCGATCCTGGAGACGGTGTTGCGCCGCACGGCGACGGCGCTGGGTCGCGATGAGGATGGCTTTGAGCGGATGCTCGCGGCCTCGTCGTGCGTGAGCGCGGACGCGGCGCATTCGGTGCACCCGAACTACGCGGGTCACCACGATCCGGATAACCGTCCGGTGATGGGTCGCGGCCCGATCCTGAAGATCAATTCGAAGCAGCGTTACGCGACGGACGGCGAGGGTATCGCCCTATGGAATCGCGCGTGCGCGGCGGCGGGAGCGGTGTCGCAGAGCTTCGTGGGCAACAACGCAATGCCGTGCGGCACGACGATCGGCCCGATCACGGCGACTCGTCTGGGGATC
>JAHYYD010000233.1 GCA_019425105.1 Actinomycetota bacterium | reverse complement strand
TTCAACAATCGGTGAAATATGGGGGCATGTCCACATCAGACGCAGTCACAACTCAATCTCCGACCCTGTCCTCCGAGGACCGCAGCGCACGCATCGCCGTGACGGTCTTCCCGCTGCTGATCCTGGCGGCCTTCGCGATCGCCATGATCACGCCCGCCACCTTCAAGCCGCTGGCCCCCGGCGTGAACTGGGCACTCGGCGTCATCATGTTCGGCATGGGCCTGACCCTGACGCTGCCCGACTTTGGGCTCATCGTCAAGCGCCCTCTGCCTGTGCTCGTGGGTGTCGTCGCCCAGTACCTGATCATGCCCCTCGTCGGTTGGGGCCTGTGCTACGCGTTCCACCTGCCCGACGCTGTCGCCGTCGGCGTCATCCTCGTCGGCTGCGCGCCCGGTGGCACGGCCTCGAACGTGATCTCCTACCTGGCGAAGGCGGACGTCGCCCTGTCGGTCACCATGACCTCAATCTCGACGCTGCTCGCGCCCCTCATGACCCCGCTGCTCACCGCCTGGCTGGTCGGTTCGCGTATGCCGGTTGACGGTGCGGCGATGGCGAAGAACATCCTGCTGATGGTCCTCGCCCCCGTCCTGGGCGGCTTTATCGTGCGCTTCATTGCAGGCAAGCTCGTCGAGAAGATCCTGCCGATCCTGCCCTGGATCTCCGTGCTGGGCATCTGCTACGTGCTCCTGGTCGTCGTGTCCGGTTCCGTCGACAAGATCCTGACGTCCGGCGCCCTCATCATCGCTGTGGTCATCTGCCACAACCTGCTCGGCTACTTCTTCGGCTACCTGGCCGGACGCGTCGGCCGCGGCTCCGACAAGGCTGCGCGTACCACCGCGATCGAGGTCGGCATGCAGAACTCGGCGCTGGCCGCGACGCTGGCAAAGACCCACTTCGCCTCCACCCCGGAGACCGCGCTCCCGGCGGCCGTCTTCTCCGTGTGGCACAACCTCTCCGGCGCGCTGCTGGCGATGTTCTTCCGTCGCTGGAAGAACGGCGGAGCGGCCTGAATCGACGAGGCCGGGGCACGGTGAGCACTGATCCCCAGTTCCGTCCCTCGACTGAGCAGATAGCGAAGAGGGGACGGCCCATGCGGGCCGCCCCCTCCGTCATGTGAGCGTTGTCCTCGTGTGAGTGCCCGCCTCGTTGCATGCCCACAGGGGCCGCCCACTCCTCGTCGCGTGTCCGCCGGGCCGCCCACTCCTCGTGCGTTCGGCGCGACCGTCACGCGTGGTTGTCATTCGTGCAGCGAATTGTGTCAATAATGCACGCACGTTCGTTAACCGTGAGGTAATCAATGACGCGAAAATACGATATGATTCGTGGGTACCCATCACAAATGTACGAAGGAGTAATCCTCATGAAGAAGCGTCTTCTGACCGCCGCCCTCGTTGCGCTGCTGCCGCTGAGCCTGGCTGCCTGCGGTGGACAGTCCAAGCAGGCCGCGTGCCAGATTATCAATGACAAGGCCGTCAAGGCCATTGATGGCCTGGATCCGAGCAACACGGAAGACATGATCCAGGGCATGACCAACGTTGCGACCGTCCTGAAGTCTGACGACATTACCAACACCGAAGTGAAGGCTGCTGCGGTGGCTGCGGGCGATAGCGCTCAGGCTCTCGCCGACTTCGCCAAGACGGTGGGCGATGACCCGTCGGCAGACCAGATGAGCGAGGCCATGGACCTGTACACGACGTTCACGACGTCGATGTCGTCGCTCGAGACGGTGTGCAACGCGCGCTGACGCGCACCATCAGATTGTGAATGCCCGCGTGTAGGCATTGAGAGGTGAGGGTGGCCCCGCGGGGCCACCCTCACCTCTACCTTGACGGGTGTCGTGTGCTCAGCAGAGCATCACTTACCGGTGCACACCGAATCGAGCTTATTCATCGATTCCAGGTACGCCGACGTCGCCGTCAGAATCTTGGACCGCTGGTCGGCCGTCGGCGGCTCGTCGGCCGCCTTGGTCGCGTCGAGGAGCTTCTGCGCGCTGTCAGCCAGCCCGTTTGCCGCCTCCTTGACCTCGGGGTTGGTGATCTCGTCAGACTTCATGATGTCAATGAAGCTGGACAGAGTCTTGATGACCGACTCCTTATCCTTGTCGTTCAGGCTCGAGGAGATCTCGTTGGCCTTGTTGTCGAGAATGGCGCAGGCCTCCTCCTTCGTCTGGCTCGACTTCGAAGAGCTCGACGCGGAGGACGATGCCTGCGTAGGCGTGCTGGTCGCCTCCTGCGAAGGCGCAGACGAGGACGAAGGCGAGGACGTCGGGTTGTCAGGCTTAATCTGCAGGCAGGCAGCCATACCGAGGGGCATCGTGGCGATCAGGAGGGCGGCTACAATACGACGCTTCATGGGGTACTCCTTGAAATCTTGAAGTGTACGTTCTCGCTCAGTCTAACCCCAAAAACATGAAATTAACATATCGGTCAGTGAGGTCGTGCTGACGCGGCAAAATCAGGGCTCGTTGGGCGCTTCGTATTGGCGTATGACCTCGCAAGACGACAGGTTGCCGCGTGGAGTGTCAATCTGTTTGGTGGTTGTAGTCTGTGCTTCGCTCCGGATGTTGCTTTCGTGCCTGGTGCCTGCGCGCGGGCGTTTCTTTCGTTCCTGGTGCTTGCGTGCGGGCGTTGGGGCTCTGCTGCGCCTCCATGGGCGTTGGTCGTGGTTGCCGTCCCCCGGTATCGTGAGCGGCCGCTGTTCTGTGCGTCTGCCGTTGCCACGTCGGCCGTTGGCATGTCGGCCATTTATGTCTGTTTCCCGAGCTTCACCGTCGGGTGCGGCGCCCTACGCGGGTTCCGTGTGGGGGGGTTTGCACTACACGGGGGTGCGACACGCCGGCGACACGCCGTCAGAGGGCTTCGTGTAGTGCAAAACCCCCATCGCACCAGATTGGAGATCGCACGGTGCATAATTCGCGCGGCCGGTGAGGGGGGATAGGCCGCGCAAGGTGTCGCCTCCCCAAGGCTGCTTCTCCCCGAGGTGCCTTCTCCCCGAGGCGCCTTCTCCCCGAGGCGCCGCCAAGACCGCTTCTCCACAAATTTCGCATGCAATTCCCCGACGGTGCGAATCGACGCAAGCTCAAAAACCGCGTAATTTCAACGATCCGATTTCAATACTTGAAATATTCTCAGGGGAATTGCATGCGAAATCGCTGGACCCCGCTCTGTCTACCCCCAGAAAAGTCGCACGTAATTCCTCCCGGGCCTTATTCGGCGACAGCTCGAAAACCGCGTAATTTCAACGATCCGATTTCAATATTTGAAAGATCCTCGGGGGAATTACGTGCGAAACTGCTGTGCCCATCTGCGGCAGGGAGTAGTGTCCCGCATAGTGGTGTAACCGTGTGGTGGCCGGCCCGTTTGATATGGG
>JAHYYD010000232.1 GCA_019425105.1 Actinomycetota bacterium | reverse complement strand
TGCGCCGCGCGGACGGCGTGGTCCTCGCCCCCGATTACCGGCGCGACCTGCACGAACCCGTCGCCGCTTCCCTACCCGTCGAGGTCGACGGCGTCGTCATCACCGAGGGCAACTACCTGGGCCTCGAGCTGCCCGGCTGGGCGGACGTGCGTGGCCTCATCGACCTGCTCGTCTTTATTGACACGCCTTTTGACGAGCTCGCATCGCGCCTCATCGACCGACACATGAGCTTTGGGCGCGACCGCGCGGACGCGGCGCACTGGGTGCGCACGGTGGACGCCGCGAACATGGCTCTCGTCGAGCGCACGAAGGAGCGCGCGGACCTGGTCCTGTCGCTGTAGGCGAGTCCTGTCGCTGTAGGCGAGTCCTGTCGCTGTAGGCGAGTCGGACCGACGCGCCACAGCTTCGTCACTGCGCCCACACCCCCATAATTTCGCACGGTCAGTTTTAGAGCGCGGCCGAAAACCGCATGATTTCAACGATCCGATTTCAACGTTTGAAATGCCAGGGAGCGAATTACGTGCGACTTTTCAGGGGACGGTCATGCCAAACGGTTGCCATGCTTGCCGTCGATAAGTAGCGCGCATTTTCAACCACTTCCAAGTAAGGTGAACCTATGTTCCTCTTGCTAGGCCTTCTCGGCGGCTTCATCACAGGCATCTCCCCGTGCATCCTCCCGGTCCTGCCCGCGCTCTTCCTGGGCGCCGCGGGCGGGCGCGACTCCGCGTCCTCATCGAACGAGGCCGGGGCCGCCCGCTCCTCCACATCCTCTGACGAAGCGAAGGCGGGCGTGGATCCGTCGCTCTTCCGTCTCGCTCCGGGCGTGAACCTGGGCGGGGAGGCGCCGAAGAAGACAGCTGTCGCAGCACAGAGCGGCGAGTCGGTGACGCGCCGCCCGGTGCTCATCGTCCTGGGCCTGGTGACCTCGTTCATGCTGATCACGGTCGCGGGTTCGGCGCTACTGAGTCTGCTGAACCTGCCGCAGGCGCTGATCCGTTGGACGGGCATCGTGCTGCTGGTCGCCGTGGGTGTCGGCATGATCGTCCCGAAGATCATGGAAGTGCTGGAGCGCCCCTTCGCACGCCTGGCACCTCGTACGACGGGCGACAGCGCGGGCTTCGGCCTCGGCCTCGTCCTGGGCGCGGCGTTCGTGCCGTGCGCGGGTCCGGTGCTGACCTCGATCATCGTGGCCTCGAGCTCCGGGCAGATCACGTGGCACATCATCGGCCTGGCCATCTCCTTCGCGATCGGCGTGTCGATCCCGCTGATGATCGTCGCGATCGCCGGTTCGGGCGTCGCCGCCCGCTTCCTGAAGACCCGCCAGCGCCCGCTGCGCATCGCCGCGGGCGTCGCCATGATCGCGCTCGCGCTGGGTATCGCGACGGACGCACCGATGGCCCTGCAGCGCATGATCCCCGACTACACGGCCTCGCTCGAGGCGGGCACCGAGGGCGCCTGCGAGGACGGCGCGTGCGAGCCCGAGAAGGACGTCGAGGCCAGCACCGACTTCGCGCAGTGCGCGCGCGGCGGCGCGAAGGACTGCGGCGTGATGCCGACGATTCAGGCCTCGGAGTGGCTGAATTCCCTGGGCCAGCCGTCCGGCACGGTGACGCTCGTGGACTTCTGGTCGAGCTCATGCACGAACTGCCAGCGCGAGATCCCCGAGCTTGAGGCCATCTACGAGAAGTACAAGGACTACGGCCTGGTCGTGGTGGGCGTGCACTCGCCCCAGCAGGCCTACGAGCGCGACCCTGCGGTCGTGAACGCGTCGATCGAGAAGCTGGGCATCACCTACCCGGTCGCCCTGGACCCCGACCTCGAGGCCTTCAAGGCCTACGGCGCGACGGCCTGGCCGACGCACTTCATCGCGGGCGCTGACGGCCAGCTGGTCGCGATGGGCCGCGGCACCAAGGGCGTCGAGGAGCAGATCCGCACCCTCCTCACCCAGGCGGGAGCGACCCTCCCCAACTGAGGCGCACAGGCCTTCACGCGGTGAGCGACCACCTCACGCACGATTGAACGCAGCGAGCGGCTGCCCCGCATGGGGTAGCCGCTCACTGTATCCGACGTCGGTACTGGCTCCCCTATCAATGTCGCATGCAATTCCCCCACCCCTCTTTCAAGATTTGAAATCAGATCGTTGAAATCATGCGGTTTTTACAGGGGTCACCAAAGACCCCGGGAAGGAATTGCATGCAAAATTGAAGAGGCTACCCAGAATCAGCCAACGCGGCACAACGCATCAGCCAACCCGCCTCGTGCCAATCAGTGCCACTCGGCGTTACCGACAGCCCAGGTGCCGTCCTCCTGCTCGACGAGGGTCAGGATCACCAACTCGTGGACCGGCTCGTGCGAGTCGTCCGCGTAGGAGCGCGTGAAGCTGACGAGCCTCACCCACTCATTGCCTTTGCGGCGGGGCGATTCCCTGCCTTCGACGCCGATGTTCTCAATCGTGACAGTCGTGTGAGAGCGATTCGGAACCAGCGGCAGGAACTCGCCCTGTCCCTTCACCAGCTCGGGGGTCGGCGTGTGCATACGCTGCAGCTCGGGCGTCTCGTAGACGCTCGCGCGGATGGACGCGAACGCGTCCGTGACGTCGCGCGACGCGTCCCACGTTTGATTGGTGATGACGTAGGCGGAGCATACCGCGTCAGCGTCCTTGCGATCGACGGTGGACGGGTCGGGCAGGAGGTCGTCGAGCCACTGAACCGATGCTGGGTGCAGGCAGGTTCCATCGGGTGCAGAGGTGCCGTCCTCACACGGGGGCATGCTCGAGGCCGTGGCCTCCGGGGTGGGGGCCGCCTCAGACTGCGGCTCGGTATCGGGCACCTGTGAAGCCTCGCCGGACGAGGCACCGCTCATTCCTCCGTTTGAATCGGAGCTCGCCTTCGAGGCCGTGGTTCCCGAGTCCGTGCTCGTCAGGAACGTGCGTGCCATGAAGAAGCCACCGACGCCCAGGACGAGGGCGACGGCTGCGACCAGTGCAATGACGATGATTGTCGTCCGCTCACCACGTGCGACTTTTTTCAGTGCGTTCATATGCATCCTTAGTTTGTGTTGTGTATGCGCGTGCAATCGTCTGTTGCGCATGGCGCTCACCGCAGATCATGCAGCTACTGACCAACGTGCCAGCAATCTCACCGTAATTCGTGACACGAGCAACATACAACCTCGTTCCTCAGGCAAGACACGTTTGACAACGCGTCAGCCTCGTAACCCACAGCCCTGCCCGCCCCAGGCCTCGCGCACGCACCCCTCACACCCTCAGTTACCCAACAATGTTGCACGTAATTCCCCCACACCTCTTTCAAAATTTAAAATCAGATCGTTGAAATCATGCGGTTTTCGCGAGGTTTCAAAAAGACCTCGGCA
>JAHYYD010000231.1 GCA_019425105.1 Actinomycetota bacterium | reverse complement strand
AAGGTCGAGCGCATCGTCAACGAGCCCACCGCCGCGGCCCTGGCCTACGGCCTCGAAAAGGGCAAGGAAGACGAGCTCATCCTGGTCTTCGACCTCGGTGGCGGCACGTTCGACGTGTCCCTCCTCGAGGTGGGCAAGGATGACGACGGCTTCTCCACCATTCAGGTGCGCGCCACCTCCGGTGACAACCACCTGGGCGGCGACGACTGGGATCAGCGCATCGTCAACTGGCTGATCGACCAGGTCAAGGCCAAGACCGGCGCCGACCTGTCCAAGGATGCGGTCGCCCTCCAGCGCCTGAAGGAAGCCGCTGAGCAGGCGAAGAAGGAGCTGTCCTCCGCGACCTCCACGAACATCTCGCTGCAGTACCTGTCCATGACTGCCGATGGCCCCATCCACCTGGATGAGACCCTCACGCGCGCCAAGTTCGAGGAACTGACCGCGGACCTGCTCGAGCGCACCAAGAAGCCCTTCCGTGACGTCATGGCCGAGGCCGGCGTGACCGTCTCCGAGATCGACCACGTCGTTCTCGTTGGTGGTTCCACCCGTATGCCCGCCGTTACCGAGGTCGTCAAGGAGCTCACCGGCGGTCGCGAGCCCAACAAGGGCGTCAACCCCGATGAGGTCGTCGCCGTGGGCGCTGCCCTGCAGGCCGGCGTCATCCAGGGTGACCGCAAGGACGTCCTGCTCATCGACGTGACCCCCCTGTCGCTCGGCATCGAGACCAAGGGTGGCGTCATGACGAAGCTCATCGATCGCAACACCGCGATCCCGACCAAGGCCTCGGAGATCTTCTCCACCGCCGAGGATGGCCAGCCCTCCGTGCTCATCCAGGTCTACCAGGGCGAGCGTGAGTTCGCCCGCGACAACAAGCTGCTCGGCACCTTCGAGCTGTCCGGCATCGCGCCGGCTCCCCGTGGTGTCCCGCAGATTGAGGTCACCTTCGACATCGACGCGAACGGTATCGTTCACGTCTCCGCGAAGGACCGCGGCACCGGCAAGGAGCAGTCGGTGACGATCACCGGTGGTTCCTCCCTGCCCAAGGAGGACATCGACCGCATGGTGCGCGAGGCCGAGGAGCACGCCGCCGAGGACAAGAAGCGCCGCGAAGAGGCCGATGTTCGCAACCAGGCTGAGCAGGCCGTCTACTCGACGGAGAAGCTGCTCAAGGACGAGGCCGACAAGATCTCCGAGGAGACCCGCGAGGCCGTCCAGAAGGATGTCGACGCCGTCAAGGAAGCCCTCAAGGGTGACGACATCGAGGCCGTGAAGACCGCGATGGCGACCCTGTCCGAGTCCGGCATGAAGATCGGTCAGGAGATCTATGCCAAGCAGCAGGCCGACGAGGCCGCGGCGCAGTCCGCTCCTGCCCAGGACGATGTCGTGGACGCCGAGATCGTTGACGAGGATGACAAGTGAGCACCGAAGAAACCAACGGTTTCTCGGCGCCCAACGAAGACGCCAACGTCGCCGGGGCCGACTCTGTCGAGTCGGCCCCGGCCGGCCAGGCGGCCGAGAACAACGACGCCGCACCCGGTGCGGATGACGTAGCCCAGGCCTCGTCCGAGGCTTCGGCCGACGACATGAGTGCCTTCGAGGAACAGATTGAGGACTCTGACCTCGCCAAGGCCCTCGAGCGCATCGCGGCCGTCGAGGATCAGCTCGCCCGCGCCAACGCGGAGCTGTACAACCAGGGCCAGGAGTACGCCAACTACGTGCGTCGCTCCAAGGAGGCCATCCCCGGTCACAAGACCGCCGGCCAGGACGAGGTCATCGAGTCGCTCATCAGCGTTCTCGACGACATCGCCGCCGCCCGTGCGCACGGCGACCTGGAGGACGGTCCCTTCGCGTCGATCGCCACGAAGCTCGAGGAGACACTCAAGACGCGCTTCGAGCTGGAGCGCTACGGCGCCGAGGGCGACGACTTCGATCCGGCCCTGCATGACGCCCTCATGGCGACGACCAGCGCGGACGTCGATCATCCCGTCATCGGGCAGGTGCTCACCAGTGGCTATCGCCGCGGAGACCGCGTGGTGCGCGCCGCGAAGGTGCTGGTGAACAACCCTGAATAACAGCAACAACACGCTCGTGACTGAAAGTGAGGTGAAACGCGCGTGAGTGAACAAGAATGGTTCTCGAAGGACTTCTACAAGGTCCTGGGAGTCGATAAGAAGGCGGATAAGAAGGCCATTACGAAGGCCTACCGCAAGCTGGCGCGGCAGTGGCACCCGGATCAGAACCCGGGCGACAAGGCGGCCGAAGCCAAGTTCAAGGAAATTGGTGAGGCATACGCGGTCCTGTCTAACGATGAGGATCGCAAGCGCTACGACGCGATTCGCGCGATGGCCGGCGGTGGAGCTCGATTCTCCGCCGGATCCGGCGGCACCGGTGGCTTCGAGGACCTCTTCGGCGGCTTCAGCGGTGGCGGTTTTGGGGGCGGCGGCCACAACGTGCGCTTCCAGACCTCCGGCATGCCCGGCGGCGGCGCTGGTTTCGAGGACATCCTCTCTGGCCTCTTCGGCGGTAGCGGTGGCGCTCATGCGGGCGCCCGATTTGGGGGTGACCCCTTCGGATCGTCCTTCGGTGCGGGCGGTCACGCCCAGCAGGCGGCCCCGGCCCCCGAAAAGGGTGGAACGGTGCGCGCGAAGCTGTCCATCTCCTTCCGTCAGGCCCTCAACGGTGCGACGCTGACCATCAAGGTTGGCGGCTCCCCGATCAAGGTCCGCATTCCCGCGGGCATCAAGGACGGGCAGAAGGTTCGCGTGAAGGGCCACGGCAAGCCCGGCGTCAACGGCGGTCCCACCGGCGACCTCGAGGTCGCCGTGACGGTCAAGCCGCACCCCGTGTACACGCGCGAAGGAAACGACCTGGTTGTGACACTGCCGGTGACCGTCTCCGAGGCAATCCTCGGCACCGTCGTCGACGTGCCCATGATCGACGGCAACACGGCCACGGTGAAGGTGCCCGCAGGGTCCTCCTCGGGCACCGAGATTCGCGTGCGCGGCGGGGGAGTGAAGACCTCCAAGGCGACCGGCGATCTCATCGCCCGCGTGGCCATCCGCGTCCCCGAGAAGCCGAGCCGCGAGCTGAAGAAGCTCGCGAAGGAGCTGGCGGCGGCCGAGGGCGACCTCGACGTGCGCGCTTCCCTCGCCGAGGCCTCGGAGGAGTAAGCGATGGCGAGCACTGGAACGGACGACGCGGTGACGTTCGTCATCTCGGTTGCGGCCGAGCTGGCGGGCATGCACCCGCAGACCCTGCGCCAGTACGACCGACTCGGCCTGGTGATCCCCGCCCGTACCAAGGGGCGGGGTCGCCGCTACACGAAGCGCGACGTGCAGCGTCTGCGCGACGTGCAGCGGATGAGCCAGGAAGAGGGCATCAACCT
>JAHYYD010000230.1 GCA_019425105.1 Actinomycetota bacterium | reverse complement strand
AGACGAAGAAGAACGGCGTGTCCGACGCGGTCGCGTCCTTCACGATTCCGCTGTGTGCGACGATCCACCTGGCTGGCTCGACCTCGAAGATCTTCTCTTTCGCGTTCGCCATCGTCCTGACGCAGGGCCTGACCGTTTCGTCCCTGCAGTGGGTGGGCTTCATCTTCATGCTGGGCATCACGATGGTTGCGGCCCCCGGCGTCCCCGGCGGTGCCATCATGGCGGCCACGGGCCTGCTGAGCTCGATGCTGGGCTTCAACGACGCGCAGGTCGCGCTGATGATCGCCACCTACATTGCGCTGGACTCCTTCGGTACCGCCACGAACGTGACGGGCGATGGCGCGATCGCGCTGATCGTGGACCGTATGGCCCACGGTTCGATTGGCAACGAGGGCGACCCGGAGAACGCTCGCGAGCTGGCGTTTGACGGCATGGCCTACCTGGACCGTGTGTCCGTCGAGGGCGTTGTGAGCCCCGAGGAGCTGGCGGAGTCGGCCGCACGCAATAGCAGCGAACCGGTCGCCTAGTTTGTTGTGAGTGTGCTCGCGCGCGCCCGCCGCCTCGGCGGGCGCGCGCTTGTCGTTTCCTCGGTAAATGGGAGTTAGGCCCTAGTGGTGGAGGCACAGGCCACGTAGAATGGAACATGATAGGCACACCGGGCTTCGCGGCCCGCTCCGTCAACGAAAGATGGCAGAAAAATGAGCACAGTTCGTATCGGTGTCCTCACGTCGGGCGGTGACGCCCAGGGAATGAACGCGGCCGTTCGCGCCGTTGTGCGCACGGCGCTGGCGCGTGGCGCGCAGCCCTACGCGATCTATGAAGGCTGGCAGGGGGCCTGCACGGGCGGCGATTCCATTAAGAAGATGGAATGGTCGGACGTCTCCTCGATCCTCGCTGAGGGCGGCACGGTGATCGGCACGGCCCGCAGCGCGGACTTCCGCACGTACGAGGGCCGGCACCGCGCGGCCGCGAACCTGCTTGAGCACGGCATCGATCACCTCGTGGTGATCGGTGGCGATGGTTCCCTGTCGGGTACGAACGAGTTCCGCGGCGAGTGGGCGCAGCACGTCGCCGAGCTGGCCGCCGAGGGCGTCATCTCGGCCGAGACCGCGGCCGCTCACCCCGCCCTCATCATCGTCGGCCTCGTCGGCTCGATCGACAACGACATGGTGGGCACGGACATGACGATTGGTGCGGACACTGCACTGCACCGCATCCTGGACGCCATCGACCAGCTGACCAGCACGGCGGCCTCGCACCAGCGCACGTTCGTCGTCGAGGTCATGGGTCGGCACTGCGGCTACCTGCCCCTCATGGCGGCTGTCGCGGGTGGCGCCGACTACGTGTTCACGCCCGAGGACCCGGCGGGTCCTGGCTGGCAGGACGACCTGGCTGAGCACCTGCGCCTCGGCCGCGAGGCCGGCCGCCGCGAGTCCATCGTCCTGGTGGCAGAGGGCGCGCACGACCGTGACGGCAACGAGCTGTCCACGCAGCTGATCGCGGACACGATCCAGGAGCGCACCGGTGAGGATGCGCGCGTGACGATCCTCGGCCACGTGCAGCGCGGCGGTACACCGTCGGCGTACGACCGTTGGATGTCGACGCTGCTGGGCTACGCCGCCGTCCAGGAGATCCTCGCCTCCACGGCCGAGGACGAGCCCGTCATCCTGGGCGTGCGCCGCAACCGCATCACGCGCGTCCCCCTCATGAAGGCCGTCCACGACACGCGCGCGGTCAAGGACCTGATCGCGGCCGGCGACTACGCGGCCGCCCAGGCCTCGCGCGGATCGTCCTTCTCCTCGATGGTGGGCATCAACCAGATCCTGTCCACGCCCCCGCAGCTCACCCCCGAGCCGACGGGCGAGTCCCAGCGCGTCGCGATCCTGCACGCTGGCGGCCTGGCCCCCGGCATGAACACGGCGGCCCGCGTGGCCGTGCGCCTGGGTATCGCCCGCGGCTGGACGATGCTCGGCGTGGAAGGCTCGTGGAGCGGCCTGGCCGACGATCGCGTGCGTGAACTGAGCTGGTCCGACGTGGAAGGCTGGGCCTTCAAGGGCGGCGCCGAGCTCGGTACGAAGCGCGACATTCCGCCGGTCGAGCAGTTCTACGCGCTGGGACGCGCCATCGAGCGCAACGAGATCGACGCGCTCCTCGTCATTGGCGGCATGAACGCCTACCTGGGTGTTCACGCGATCACCTCGGAGAAGGATCGCTACCCGGCGTTCCAGATCCCGATCCTGCTCATCCCCGCCTCGATCGACAACAACCTGCCCGGCTGCGAGCTCGCGATCGGCACGGACACGGCGATCAACAACGCGACGTGGGCGATCGACCGCATCAAGGAGAGCGCGGCCGCCTCCAAGCGCTGCTTCATCGCCGAGACGATGGGACGCCGCTGCGGCTACCTGACACTCATGAGCGCCCTGTCCAGCGGCGCGGAGTACATGTACATCAACGAGGAGTCCCCCTCCCTCGAGCAGATCGCCGCGGACGCTGAGCGGATGGTCGCCTCCTTCAAGTCCGGCAGGCGCCTGTTCCTGACCCTCCTCAACGAGTCGGCGTCCCAGTACTACGACCGGGAGTTCCTGGCCGACGTGTTTAACGCCGAGTCGGAGGGGATCTACGACGTGCGCCACCAGGCTCTCGGCCACATGCAGCAGGGCGGCTCGCCCTCGCCGTACGACCGCCTGCTCGCTACGCGCCTCGTGGCACGAGCTTTCGAGCAGCTGGTGGACCAGTTCGAGCGCGGCGACCGCGGCGCCTACTACATCGGTCAGGTCGGCGCCGCGATGGAGGCGCGTCCGGTGAAGAACATGTTCGACGACCTCGACCTGGTGAATCGTCGTCCCTTCCACCAGTGGTGGCTCGACCTCGTGCCCGTCCAGCGCATCGTGTCGCTACAGAACCCAGGCATCGAGGCCACGCCCATCCCCATCGACGATCCGGTCGCCTGACCCGACCGAATTCGCGCGGCGTACGAGGCCGTGGTTCCGTGAGTGCTAGCGGGCCACGGCCTCGTCGTTTCAGGAGATCCAAGCGGGGGTGACCAGGGGCCAAGTCCCCGCTAAACTAGAGTGCGAACCTATCTCTACTGTCAGGAGACCCCATGAGTGATATCCCCGTGATCGACCCGACGATGACCCCCGCGTGGGACACGCTCGACCAGCTGGCCGACAACTTTGAACCCGATCTGCGCAAGCTTTTCGCGGATGACCCCAACCGCACCCAGACCTTCACCTTCGACGCGGCCGACCTGCACGTCGACCTGTCGAAGAACCTCGTGTGCCCCACGCTGGTGGGCCACCTCCTCGCCCTCGCCGAGCAGACCGGTGTCCTCGAGCTGCGCGACCGCATGTTCGCGGGCGAGCACATCAACGTCACCGAGGACCGCGC
>JAHYYD010000023.1 GCA_019425105.1 Actinomycetota bacterium | reverse complement strand
AGTCGCAGGATCCTTACAGATAGCCTCCTTCCCCGACACCTACGTCTACCGCGGAACTGACGAAGGAGTCCTCTTCGATCACGGGTCCATCCCCGTCCACCTGGGAACCAGCCCCCGCTACCACCGGAAGTGACCATGACACTCGCGCGAACCACCGCGCACCCCGCGCCCCGTTCTCCCTTCTCTTTCGTGGGGAGGGCGGGGCGCGCCGCATCACACACTACTTCTTCTTACGCGTCTTCTTCTGCGTCGTCTGTTGCGTCGGCTTCTTGTGGTAGCGCGGACTCGTCCCCAGGTGCGTCGGGTACGTGTTGTCGCGGCTGACGACGAGGCGTTCATCGAGGCCCCGGTACTGGTAGGAGTTATCGTTCAGGATGACGCGCGGATCCACGACACCATCCTTGTAGTCCTGCACGTCCTGGCGGCTCGGCACCGTGTTCTCGCCCTTGTCCATGAAGGGATTCTCATCCGGGAAGGACATCGGAGAAGTCGTGAGCAACGCGTACACGTCAAGCGCGCCATAGCCGGTGTACGGGTTCCACTGGCCGCCGTTTCCGCCCACACCGGTACGCGCCAGGCCCTGCATGATCTGATTGCCGCTCGCACCTGGCCACCGCTCCATCGACAGCGCCAGCGAACCCGCGACGAGGGGTGTCGCAAAAGAAGTCCCCCACCAATTCCCGCGCTCCTGCGACACGCCGGAGCGCACGTACGGGCGCGCCAGGGCCGCCGTCGACACGGGACTCCCCCAGTTCGAATAGTCCGCGATGACGCCGTTGTGCTCGATCGCGGCCACGCCCACAACGCCACCCCACGCGGGCAGCCAGTCCTTCGAATCGCGGGTCGAATCGTTACCGACGCAGGCGACCACCGGGACTTCTTGCGCAATCGCGCGCGCCAGAGCCCAGCGCATACCCTCGTAGGTACTGGGGTAACTCGCTGACGTCGTGATCACGTCCACGCCGTCGTTCAGCGCAGTCTCGATGAGAACGGAGAGGTCGGAATAGCCTCGCAAGAACTCGCCAATCGCACAGTCGGGCCCAGTCCAATCGCCCGCAAAGGACAGCCCGTATGCGCGCAGCGTCGCGCCCGGGGCAATGCCGAACTGGGGCGAGACAATCTCTTGGGCAATGACCGTCCCGTGGTCCCAATACTTATCCTGAGAATTAACCTGGCAGGGACGGTAAATCTCAATATTGGCACCCGCCAACTCAGGAATGCCCGTGTTCACCGGCCCATCGATGAGGCCAATCGTCTTGCCCCTACCCGTAATCCCCGAGTTCCGTATCGCGTCCAGGTAGTAGTAGGAGTAGAAAGGCTCCTCATTCGCTCCGATCGCACTATCAGCCGAGGCCGGAGCCGCGGGAACCACCAGAGCCGTGAGCGCGAGCGCCCCGGCCACACCGATACCTGTGCCACGCCGCGCGACGCGACCGAACCCGTGCTTCATCACTATTCCTTTCGCTGCGCACCCCGGCGGCGCGCAACACGTCAGTCTACCATCCGGTCATGCGCGCGAGCGTGAGGGCCAAACCGCCGTCACCGCGCCTCACGGCACCGTGACACACTGGGTGACGGGTGCCGATTCGCGGCCCGTGGCCTCCACGACGACGCTCACCGTCAGGCAGTTCTCACCGCTGACCGCTGTCGTCGTCAGGCTGTTGCGACGCATCGTCTCAGCGACCACGGCCTCGCCCGGGCGCGTCAGCAGATACTTAAAAGCCAGCTCCGTGGCCTGGTACTGCCCCTGCTGGGGGATATCCCAGCCCCACCGGATCTCTTTCCCATTCGGCGTCGCGGTGAGCCCCGTGACCGCCTGCGGAGGAGCCACGCTCGTATCCGTCCCCTGGTCGGCGCCGCTCAGAGACCCGCCCGTCGCCTCGGCGCTCGGCGTTGCCTCGCCGCCACCGCCGCCCAGGTGAACGCTGTGCCCGCCGCCGGTCAGCATCGCAACCACCAAGCCAGCGGTCGCCAGCACCATGACGAGCGCAAGAACCGGCAGCACCCACGCGGGACGCTTCGACTCCCCCTCGACCAAGCCGGTCCTGCCCGTCGTCGAGTTGCCCGCCCAGGCCTCGTTCGACGAGGGCTGGGCACCATCCGCGAAACTACCGCGCCGGGTGCGCGTACGCTCCGCGTCGAGGGCCACCGGGGAGGGCGCGGACAGCGCCGAGGCGGGCGCACTCGAAGAAGCGACGACGCTCAGCTTCATCTCCGTGACCGGGCGATGCATCTCGCGCTCGATCGTCTGCAACGCGTAGCCGAGGGCCGCGGCAGAGCCGAAACGCTGCTCAGGATCCAGACTCATCGCGCGACGAACGATAGCCGTCACCGCCTCGGGCACGCCCGGACGGTCGATGCGCGACACACGGCCACGGGCCACGCGCTGGGCCACCGCCTGAGCAGAGTTATCCCCATCCACGACCTCGAAGGGCGAACGCCCCATCAAGAGTGTCCACAGGGTCGCACCCAGCGCCCACACGTCCTGCGTCGGGTGAGCGCGCGCGGTGCCCGCGATCTGCTCCGGGGGTGCCCACATCACCGAGAACCCGTCGCGGCCAGCGCGCGGATCCGTCCCCACCGGCTCCGAGACTCCGAAGTCCGTGAGCACCGGCGACCCGTAGGCGTTGATCATGATGTTGCTGGGCTTAATATCGCGGTGCACGTATCCCGCACGGTGCAGCATCTCCGCGCCACCGCACATGCGGATCACCATGGACAGGGCCCGGTCCGTCGCCATCGGATTTGCGCGCACCTGGTCGAGGATGTTCGCCACGGGGCAATACTCCATCACCAGGTACGGGCGTCCGTCCGGCGTGCGGCCCGCCCCGTAGAGCTGGGCGACAGCCGGGTGACCCGACACGAGGGCCATGACGTCCGCCTCGCGGGCGATTCCGGCCTCGCCGTCCGCCCCACGATCACGCCGGGCAACCTTCACGGCCACCTCTCGGCTGGGCAGCTCCTGGCGGCACAGGAACACGTCCGCGAAACCACCCGACCCCAGCGGCCGGATCCACTGGTATCCCGGCAGCACCGGCACCATCCCGACGCGAGCCTCGCTATCCATCAGCGTGTCCCTTTCCTACGACCCAGACGGCCCGTCAACGGCCGACGCTTCGTCCCGGATGCGGCGGCCGCCTGGCGGCGCGCGCGTCGGCGCCAGCGCAACGACTTCAGCGACAGCGCATAACGCAGCCGCGCGAACGGGGAGACCGAGGCCGCCCACTCGCGGCGCAGCTCATCCACGTCCTCCCACGCCTGCTTCGCATCTTCAGGCCGTGCGCCGCCCGCGGCGAAGTCCGCGACATCCGCGCGACGCGCCACGGTGACCGGGCGGGGAACCGCGCCCGAGAACAGCGACCAGCCGGGCACACGCACGTCGGCCGCCGAGCGTGTGGCGGGCTTGCGAGACTTCGCCGCCCCCGCCTCGTCGTCCTCAGATTTGTCAGGCGTCCACTGCGAAGCCAACGCCCACGCGACCTCCTGACGGGTCAGGTGCGGCTCCACCACGAGGCCCGAGTCAATCGCCGTATCCACCAGCTCATCCCACGAACCGCGCACCGACTCGGCGGCCTGCGCGCCGCGGCGTGCCTTGCGGCGGCGAGACTTCGCGAGCAGCACCGCCAGAACCGGACCGACCAGCAAGAACAGGAACACGGACACCGTCCCGATAGCCATCCACGGGATGTGCAGGCCGTTCGGATCGTGCGGGTCCGTCGCCTGGTCACGGGTGGCCGGAGGCAGCTCGACCGGCTGTTCCGGGGGTTCCGGCGGCTGCAAAACCTGCGGCTTGGGCACAGACTTCGGCTTGTTCACCTGCGTCGTGGGCTGCTGATCGCGCGGAGGCGTCGGATCGAAAGTCGCCCAGCCCACGCCGGGGAACTCGACCTCGACCCACGCGTGCATATCCGAACCCGTCAGGTCGACGCCGCCCGACGTCCCCTCACGGTAGGCACCCATGACGACGCGAGCGTTAATCCCCTGCGAGTGCAGCATGAGCGCCATAAGCGTCGCGTACTGCTCGTCATCGCCCACCAGCGCCTCGGCGCTGATCATGCGCTCAATACGATCCTGGGAGGAACCGGGGCGCGAGTTAATCGTGTCGTCGTTCGAGTAAAAGCCGTCCGTGTGCAGGTAGCTCTCGATGGCGCGGGCCTTCTCCAGGTCCGAGCGCGCGCTCGTCGTGTGCTCCGATGCCAGGGAATCCACGTCCTTGGGCACATTTGTGTCCGTGCCCGCGTAGCGGGCCGCATCCACGCTGGCGAACTCCGAATCCTCGTGATCGCGCGGCATCGTCGTGCTCAGCGAATAGTTGAACTGGCCCGTCGGCCCCGTCGTCAGGGCGGTCTCCGCCCACAGGTCGTAGTTCAAGCCCTTCTGCTGCTCAGCAGCGTTCGGGTCGGAAGGCTCAAAACGCAGCACCGATACCTCGCCAAACGTCGGCACCCACGGGCCCAAGAGCTGCGAGGTAGACACCGAGGCCTGCTCTCCCGCCGTTTCTGCGCTGCGTCCCGGGATCGTGGACCCGACGCGGCGGTACCCAGCGGTACCATCAGCGTTGTTCGTCACACCCATGCCGAACGTCGTTCCGTCGTACACCTCCATCGCGCCCAGGCGCACGCGCGCCCCCTTGGGCAGATTGGACACGCGGATCAGGGATTCGTCCTCCAGATCCTTGTTGTAGTGGCGGTAACTGGACAGCGGAGAGGGATACTCGCGCGCATCCACGGGCGGTTCGACGACGTCACGGCCCACAACGCGGTCCGAGGCCGTGGGGCCCAGCAAGGATGCCGCGGGGAGGGCGGCCGCGACCATCACGCCCACCATCAGGGCACCCATGCCCACGCGCCACCACACGTGCACGACCTGACGCGACGAGCCACCCATCGTCGTGGATGCAGTGGTCGACGACGCGGACATACCGATCACGATGTCGGCACCCATGCGGGCACGGCCAATCGCCGATGCCCACGCCCACCACACGATCAGGCCAACCCACCACGCAATAACGAGGAGAGACGAGGGAGCCTCGTGCGTGGGCCCCCACACGATCGCAATGACTCCGGCGAGAATCAGCGGCAGGGACCCCCACATGGGACGCCCGTACCGTACCGTGACGACCCCCGCAGCAACCGAGCACACGAGGCACGTCATCCACGGGACCATCGCCGGACCAACATAGGAACCGGCAGGGGGCGTCAGCGTCAGAAGATCCTTCCAGGCCTCGACCGAACCGATCACCAGCGTCTGGAGAGTGCGCGACGTGGGAACCACGACCCACCGGGTCGTGTCTCGCAGGGCTGCCGCCCCGCCCAACAGGAAGTGAGCCGCGACGACGGAAGCCACGATCGACAGCAGGTCCCAGCGCCACTTCGCCGCCGCCCACGCGATCACGAGGCCGGTCGCCACGCCCGCGAGCGCCGCGATCACACCCTGACCGCCACCAAAGACGGACTCGAACTGTACCACCGGGCCAGCGAACAGAATGGCAAGAATCAGGAGGGACCACGCGGGCATGGCGGCGCGGTGCACCGAGCCACCCATGGTGGTTTCTTGGGCAGTCGACCGACGCGTTCGACGCGGCGGCGCGGCCTGACGAGAGGGGGTGCGGGTAGGCGTACTCACGCGTTCACCCCCCGCGACACGAGCATCGGCAGGTCCTCCAGGGAGGGGCAATCGATGATGACGCCACGCGTGATCTTGCGCCGACGCCTCGCCCGTCCCGGGACCACGCGAATGACGGACACGACCACGTCGACCGGCGCAATATTCGCCAGGCGGGCCGCTTCCTCGTCGTCGACGCCCGCGCCCACGACGATCGACAGGACCGAAATCCCGCCTCGCTCCATGATGCAGCGACGGACGATGCCCGCGAACTCGGAACGCGTCGAGGTCTCCATCTCGGACAGCGCATCCAGCATCGCCACGGGCGTACCCGTCGGAATCCACTCGTCCGCCGTGTGCATCGACACCGTGCGCGCCTCACCCGACCCTGCGATCGCCAGCGACGCCGCGACCGACACGGCTGTCTCGAAGGAACGCCGATCCCACGCGTCCATGCGCGTGTCGAGGAGCACCATGTGGTGGGAACGGTGAGTCTCCTCGAACTGGCGTACGATCAGGCGGCCCAGGCGCGCCGTCGAAGGCCAGTGCACCGCGCGCCGGTCGTCGCCCGGCTCATAATCACGCAGCGCGTGGAAGGACACGTCCGAACTGGTCAGCTTCTCGCTGGCCACACCTTCGACATCCATCTGCATACCCGTCGCGTCAAACGAGAAGCGCACCGTCGGCGGATGCACGTGCACCAGGATCGGCTCGTCCCAGGAGCGCACACGGCGCAGCAGGCCCAGGCCGTCCATACGCACGGTGCGCGCCGGGCCCACGTTGATCACGCCGCGGCGCTTCGTCATCACCGAAAATGCCTCGTTCCACGTGCTGTTCGCGCTGATCGGAGGCACCAGGAACTCGCCACTGCCTCGTCCGATCGTGACCTCCACGATCGTCGAACCCGAGCGATGCCCGGACTCGTTGACCACGCGGATGCGCCCCACCGCCACCTGGCCGGCGACGATGCGGTCATTCTTCATGCGCAAGGACACCGACAGCGGCGACGGGGACGCGACCGAGGCGACCGCGACCACGAGGGCCACCAGACCCATCACGGCGACGATGAAGCCCTCCAGCCATCCGAAGGCCGCCGCAGCGACGCCACCCGCGGTCGTTACCGCGATCACCGCCCACCCGACCGGCGTGAGCGCGCCCAGCCAACGGGCCGCCGCGTCGTAACCGGGCAGAGCCCGCACGCGTTCGCCCATGGCACGCCACGCGCCGTTGAGAAGTCGACGTAGTTTCTTCACGCGAACATCACTCCGGACGGCATTCGCCGATGAGGTAGGACCCTTGCTTGAAGGCATCCTCGCTGTCTGCCTGGGTGGTCAGGCGCGTCCAGATCGGGCCCGCACCATCCACACGCACCCACTCCGTGCCGTTCGTGCGGTCGTTGCGCACGGGGCACACGTGCGGCTCCGAGGAACTCGACCAGCCCGGCGCGCTCAGCGTGAACGTGTGGCACGAGGCCGGGTTGAACCCGCGCTCGTCGCCGCGGCAGGTCTGCACCCACTGAGCGCTCACGTCGAGCTTCGTCACGGCGTCCGGATGCTGGCTCATCGTCTTCGAGCCCTGCGCGTTTTCCGCGGTGACACTCGCCCGGTACCGTTTGCCCTGCTCCAGGTTCGAGAACGTCACCTCCGTGGCGTTACCGGGCACGGGCTTCGTCTCGCTACCCAGGGTCACGTAAATCGTGCTGACCGCGGGATTAGCACCCACGGGATCCCACTGGACCGTCAGGCTCGTCGAATTGACGTTCGTGATTCTCACGCCTACCTCCGAGGGCACACCCGTCGCCGTACCCGTCGCCGCAACGACGGGAGAGACAGCCAGCGTGTTGTTCAAACCGATGCCCGTCTGGCAGAAGTAGTACGTCGTTGGCGCCCACCCGTTGGAGGGCACGATCGTGCCATCACTAATCGGCTGGCCACTGCCGCACCCGTTCTCGCTGGAGGAGTAGCGCAACGTCAGGTCGGAGGCATCAAAGCCTCGGCCCGTCGCAACCGACAGCCCGCTCACCCTCAGCTCACCCGCCGTGTTCGTTCCCGACAGGGTCGGGGCAGAAATCGGCGCGGGGGTCGTCGCAATCGAAACCTGCGCGTAACCGGCGCCGGCCTGGTCGCCGTCCGAGTTCGTCAGCACGACCGACACCGGTACCCCGCGACCGGTCTGCACGCCCGACAGCGTCACAGACGTCTGGCCCGGCCCAGCCGTTTCGGTCACGCCACCAGCCGTGACCGTGGTGGGACCCCAGCCTCGACCATTGGAATTGCCCAGCGACCACGAGACCTCAACCGTCGCGCGGTTCGGGTCCGAACCCGCACCCACCGGCACTGCCGACACGTTACCCGCCGGATCGGGGGCACCGTGCGGGTAGCTCGCCGTCGGCGAGGACGGCGGCGACGGCGTCTCCGCATTGTTCAGCGCCTGAACGGACACCGAGTACAGCTCACCGTTCTTCAATCCGCCGATCCGGATCGAGTTCTCAGAGCCCGACACCGACTGCGAGATCGGCTGGCCACCCGACGGCAAATTAACGAACACCATGTACGTGTGGATCGCAGACCCCGAGTTATTGGGCTTCACCCACGAGATATCGAGGGCACCATCGACACCCACGACCGTGGGTGCCGCCATCTGCTCGGGCGCCGCGTCGATCAGCACCTCAGCCGATGCGGTCGACGGATCCGAATCCCCGGCCTCGTTGTGCGCGACGACCGTGAAGGAGTGCTTCACGCCGTTCTCCAGGCCCGTGACCTGGACGCCCGGATCGCGCGTCGTGAAGGTCCGGCCGCTGTTCCTATCGGTGATCGTGTAGCCCGAAATCGTGCCGCCGTTCGCGGCGCCCGGCTGGAAACTCACGAACGCCGTGCCTGCCCCCATCGGGGTCACCGACACGTTCTGGGGCGGATCGGGACGGTCCAGGACCTTCACGATGACGCGGCCCTGCACGATGCGATCAGGGTCATTCGTCGCATCCATGACGCGGTACACGACGATCATGTCGCCGTGGAAGCCCGCCTTGGGCGTGACCGACAGAACATTCCCGTCGCCGGAGGCCGTTCCCTGACCCACGTGAACAGACGCGTCGAGGACGACGAGCGGCTCCGTAAACGGGTTCGTCGTGTACTCCGCCAGATTCACGTTCGCAGTCTGACCAGCGTTGACCTTGATGCGCGCGTCCGTCGTCGTCACGAGGGGTTTCGAGGACTTCACGATCGTCACCGGAATATCGGCATTGACCGCGCCCGAACCGTCATCGACGCTGACCGTGATCGCGCCGACCGGCCCCTTCGGCTGGTCCTTCTTGCCGGTCACCGTCAGATTGAAGCCGTCCAGGGACACGTCGACGCCACCGGGGGCCTTGACCACGGCGTACGTGAAGGAACCCTTCGCCTGATCGTCCGGGTCATCCACCATCTGCGTGAGATCCACCGTCACGGCCTCACCCTGTCCCACGAGGATCGGGGTCGGGGTCAGACGCGGCGGTAGGTTCCTGGCCGGCTGGATCGTCACCGGGATCGTCAGCGTCGAGGACAGGGCCGAGGCATCGTCCGACGCGCCGTCACGCACCGTGAAAGACAATGACGCCTTGCCGGACGCCGTGTCGGGAGCGCTCACCACGAGGTGCGTCGAATCCTGCAGGGACACCGAATCCAGGCCGCCGTTGAACTTCACCGAGGCCGCGTCCGTAATGATCGGGGAACGCGAATGATCGCGCACGAGCACGTAGTCGCCGATATCGAGGGTCGCCGACGAACCCGCGCGGATCGCCACCGGAATACGCGTCATATCCAGGCGCGGGGCCAGCAGGTCGGTACCCGGGACGGTCACGACCGCGCTCGCGCTCAGGCCGTCGGGATCCGTCACTGTGTAGACGACGAGGCGACGACGCGCATCCGGGGAAATTGACAGGTTCTGCCCCGACACGCTCACGCCCGAGCCCTGGGCCGACACCGTCAGCGCAGCCGTCGTCCCATCCGGGTCCTCGTCATTGACGAGGACGGGAACGCTCACGGGCTTCGAATCGGCGGGTAGGTCCGCGACAGACACGACGTCGTCGCGGGCAATCGGGGCGCGCAGCGGCGCATCAGCATCCACCGTCACCGTCAACTGCCCTTGCGCGCGTCCGCCTCGTCCATCCTGAATCTGGTAGGCAACGACGAACACGCCATCGGCTGCGGGGGCCTTGACCGTCACCGCATCCTGCGCCACGGTGACGGTAGCTGCGGGATCCGACACCGACACGGTCGCCGGGTCCGTATCGACCGACAGGGCGTCACCATCCGCATCCAAGTCGTTGCTCAGGACGTTGACACTCACCTCGCGTCCCGGTCGAATCGTCACCGAGTCAGGCACGGCCGTCGGGTTGTGGTTCTGCGATCCCGGGGGTGCAATACCAACGCGCACGCGGGCGCGCCCCTGCACGCCGAGGCGGTCCTCGACAATGTAGGAGAACGTGTCCGTACCGGTCGCGTTGTCGGAGGGCGTGTACTCCAGCCACTCCGTACCCAGCACGACGCTGCCCTTCGCGGGCGGCTGGTCAATGCCGACCAGAGCGACCGAGTCGCCGTCCGGGTCGATGCCGGTGAGCGGCACGGGGATGCGCGTCATTTGCCCCTGAACGGCCCACGCGCTCAGCGCCTTGGGCACGGGGGCGCTATTCGCGTCGGAAGCTGCCACGACCTCGAACGTCACGGTCGACGTCGCGCGGTTACCCACCGAATCAACGACCGTGTATGCCACGCGCACGACGCCGGGCTCAGTACCCGCAGCCAAGCGCACCTGGTTGCCGGTCACGAAGACCGTGCCCAGCTCGCCACCCGACATGACCTGCACGCCCGGGTCAACGTTCAGCGACAGACCGATCGGCGACCGGTCATTCGACAGGACAGCAACCGAACCAATGTCGCCCGCGCGCACCTTGGCGGTATCAGGATTCGCCTCGGGCGGCGTTTCCTCGCTCTGGGCCTCCGTCGGGATGACGCTCACCTGAGCGGTCGCGGAACCCGCGCCGTTGGACACCGTGTATGTAAACGCGGTGACGTCGCTCAAGCCCGCAGGTGACGTAATACGCAGCAAGTGACGTTCAATGAGGGTTACCTCAAGGCCCGAGTTCGCAGGCACGTCAATCGATTGGACGACGAGCACGCCACCCGAAGGATCCGTATCATTCGCCAGCGGCGCAATCAGCGAAGCGCCACCGCTGGGCAAAACCGCCAGGTCATCCTCGGCGATCGGCACCGCATTCGTATCGTCCGCGACCACGTCGACGCGGATGACGCCGACAGTCGTTGACGGTCCGTCGGAAATCGTGTAGGTGAACTGGAAGGAGCCCGGAACCGACCCCGTGAACGTCAGCGTGCCGCGCGACAGGTCGGCGCTCACAGACGTACCCGCCGGTGGCGTGCCCGCAGCAACGAGGTTCAGCGTATCCCCATTGGGGTCGGTGTCGTTCTCGACCGGGTCGATCGTCAGCGGCTCGCCCACGCGTGCCACGTAAAAGTCCGCGCGCGCAATGGGCGGCACGTTGCCGTTCTCCTGCACGCTCACCTGCAGCTCGCCCGCGGTCTCCGCGTGCCCATCTGACATGGTGACGGCGATCGCCTTGACGCCCGCGCCGGAACCCAGGTCGCGGATCTGAACTGTCCCGTCCTCAGAGAACTGCACGGCCATGCCGTCGGGAGCCGTCGCCGACTTCAGGTAGAACTGGTCTCCATCGGGATCAATCCAGTCCGACAGCAGGTTGTACTCCACCTGCGCGTTCGCGCCAACCTTGACAACCGGGTGCTTGAGCTGGCGCGGACCCTCGTTCTGGCTCCACGGGTGAATCGTCACATTCACCGTCGCCGTCGCACCCGCGAGGCCGTCCGAGGCCTCGTACGTGAAGGACGTCGACCCGCTCGTCATAGACTCCGGAATGTCCGTGATCTGTAGGGCGCGCCCGCCCCTCGTGCGCACGACCGTCCCGAACTCCGGGTTCGTCAGGGCGCGCGCCGTCAGCACGTCGCCGTCATCATCCGAGTCGTTGTCGAGGACCGGCAGGAGCGTCGAACGACCCGGGCGGATGCCAAAGTCGTCGTCGACGGCCTCGGGCGGAGTGTTCTTGTCGTTGTGCTCCGGCTCGGAGACCTGCTCGCGATCATCGGGAGTCGGAGTATCTTCTTCCTCCTGCTCCTCGGTGGGGATCTGATCCCAGTTGTCGACAACAACCATGTTCTTGTCCGGCAGCCACAGCGTGCCCGTCGACACATCATTGAGGACGATGCGCGTGCGGTTCGTCCGGAAAACAGCGGACGTGGCCTCGGCGAGCGTAGGCACAGTCTGCGCCTGGTTGCGCGTCGAATCCGTGCAGGTGCGCACGAAGGCGCCCGAACCCGCCCACGCGCCGTAGGAGCAGCCGCCGTGGAAAACCGGGGGTGCGGGTGTGCCCTTCTGACCGCCGTCCGAGGCCGGCTGGCGGTCCACCGACTTGCCGTTCAGGGAGACGGCCACGAGCTCGGCATCGGTGGCCAGCAGGACGGAGGACGCATCGTCGCCGGGTGCCTGCAGGACCGCGCCGGTCACGTGCTCCTCGGCGAGGTCGCGTACCTTGCCGCCGGGCAACACCAGCTTGTTACCGGCCTGGTCGTAGATGACGGGCTTGTCACCGACCGCGGTGATCGTCGGTATTCCGGCCGGGGTGAAATCCTTGATCTCCGTGGTCTTTGCACGCCAAGCCTGGCCTTCTCGCGTGAGCGTGACCAGCTTGGAGGACCCGGGAGAGTATGCGAAGACCGTCCCCGCGAGCGACACCGCGACGACCCCGTCACTCAGGTCGTTCGCGATTGCATCCTCGCGCACGAGCGACATGGAAGCCGGTTCGTTGGCATCACCCACCCACAGCAGGCCCTCGTTGGGGTCGAGGACGGCCAACACGGACCCGCCCTGGACCTGGACCGCGTTCTCGGGCAGCGTGATCGCCTGGCCCAGCGAGAAGGACGTGGAGCGCACGGGCGTAACCGTACGGCCCACTGTTTCCCCCAGCGTCACGTCGCCGCCGGCCTGCCCAATGTCGAAGGACGCGGACTTGACCGAGACCGTGCCGTCGAGCATGAGCGCGTCGTAGTTGAGGTGGCCCAGGAGCTTACGATCCTGGTTCGTCACCCAAATGCCACCGTCATCGACGCTGACCTGGGTGACCTCGACGCCGCGGTAGACCACCGCGAGGACGCACAGCATCACGGACACCAGCAGGACGGCGATTGCGGGTATCCGCTTCGACCAGGTGTTTCGCGTTCGACGCGCCTTGTTCATGTCGCTTCCTCAGTCTTCATGTGCGCACTGTTGTGGGGCGGTATCTGTATCCGCGTGGCCATGGTGAACCATTCCAAGGATACACACCGACCAACCCTATGGATAAACGCCCGAGACAACAACAGGTACTGAATAAGTTCAAACGCCTGGTGACTCGTTCGCGCCGCGTTCACGCGCTTCCCGGGCGCACGAGAACCTGACCACAGCGACGTATTTGGATGCTCGTTCTCGTTCGACGAGGCCGGAGAGCCAGACCCTTACCTCCGCGGGCCCTCCGCGCTCGGCTCGCGTCGTTGTGCCCCCTTCGGCGCGCACACCTGCGGCCTTCTTCGCGCGCGCGGACCGCAGATGAGGGTGGGTCGGGTTACGGTGAGTGCATGGCGAAAGAGAAGATCACGTACCGCTGCTCCGACTGCGGCTGGACCTCCCCCAAGTGGGTGGGCCAGTGCCGCGAGTGCGGGGCGTGGGGCACGGTCGACCAGGCCGGCGAGGTCACGGGGGGCGCGCGCACGGCGGCCGCCACCCCACGGCGTCCCGCGCTGCCCATCGGCGAGGTCGACGGCGAGCGCGCCTCGTCGCGTTCGACGGGCGTGGGCGAGCTGGACCGGGTCCTCGGCGGCGGGATCGTGCCCGGCGCGGTGATCCTCCTGGCGGGTGAGCCCGGCGTCGGCAAGTCGACGCTGCTGCTGGACGTGGCAGCCAAGGCCGCGCGCACGGCGGCCGCGGGCGGGCGCGGACCCGTCCTGTACGTCACTGGCGAGGAGTCGGCGGCGCAGGTGCGCGGGCGCGCGGAGCGCATCGGCGCGCTCGAGCCGAACCTCCTCATCGCGGACGAGACAGAGCTCGGCGTCGTCCTCGGCCACGTCGAGGCTTCGCGCCCCTCCCTGCTGATCGTCGACTCCGTGCAGACCATCTCCTCCTCCCAGGTCGAGGGCGGGGCGGGCGGCGTCGCGCAGGTGCGCGCGGTCGCGGCCTCGCTGATCCGCGTCGCCAAGGAGTCCGACCTGCCCACCCTGCTCGTCGGCCACGTGACGAAGGACGGCGGGATCGCGGGCCCGCGCGTCCTCGAGCACCTCGTGGACGTCGTCTGCCAGTTCGAGGGCGACCGCCATTCGCGCCTGCGCCTGCTGCGCGCGGTGAAAAACCGTTACGGCCCCACGGACGAGGTCGGCTGCTTCGAACTGACCGACTCGGGGATCTACGGCCTCGCCGACCCGTCCGGCCTGTTCCTGTCGCGCACGACGCGCGGCGTGCCCGGCACGTGCGCGGCCGTCTCCCTGGAAGGGCGCCGCCCGCTGCCCACGGAGATCCAGTCGCTCGTCGCTCCCTCCTCGGGCGGCTCGCCTCGGCGTACCACGTCGGGCGTGGACCACGCGCGCGTCGCCATGATCCTCGCGGTCCTGCAGGCCCGCATCGGCGCGGACACGTCGGGGGCGGACGTCTACGTGTCCACGGTGGGAGGCGCCCGCACGGTCGAGCCGGCGATCGACCTGGCGATGGCCATCTCGATCGTGTCCTCACTCAAGGGCGTTCCACCTCGCCCGGACCTCGTGGCGGTCGGCGAAATCTCCCTGACGGGCGAGGTTCGGGCGTGCACGGGCACTCAACGTCGCCTCGCCGAGGCCGCACGGCTGGGATTTGCCGCCGCCATCGTCCCCGCTCAGGGCAGCGAGGATCTCACGGGCGTCGACGGCATCACCGTCTTTACTGTGTCGGATCTGGCGACGGCGATTCGCGTCGCTTTCCCGGCAGACTCGCAATAATAGATATCAAACCTACTCGTCTGGGAGGAAACCACATTGACGTCCGATGCAGCGATCCTTCGCGAGGCACTGCGCGCAGTCGCGCCCGGTACGCCATTGCGAGAAGGACTGGAACGAATCCAGCGCTCCCACACAGGTGCCCTCATCGTCCTGGGATATACGCCCGAGGTGCAGGCCATCTGCTCGGGCGGCTTCGACCTCGACGTGGCATTCACTGCGGCGCGCCTGCGCGAGCTGTGCAAGATGGACGGCGCCGTCATCATCGACCCCAACCTGTGGCGCATCCGCAAGGCCAACGTGCAGCTCTTCCCGGATCCCACGATCCCCACCGACGAGTCCGGCATGCGCCACCGCACCGCGCAGCGCACCGCACGTCAGACCCACCTGCCGGTCCTGTCCCTGTCCGCGTCGATGCGCATGATCTCCATCTACGTGGGCACCGAGCACCGCCTGGTGGAAGAGCCCGAGGCCCTGCTCTCGCGCGCCAACCTGGCGGTGGACACGCTCGACCGCTACAGCCAGCGCCTCGACGAGGTCCTACAGACCCTCACCATCCTCGAGATGCGCGACAGCGCGACCGTGCGCGACGTCGCCACCGTCATGCAGCGCATGGAGATGATCCGACGCATCACCTCCGAAATCACGGAATACCTGGAGGAACTCGGATCCGAGGGGCGCCTGCTGGCCCTGCAGGTCGAGGACCTCGTGCGCGGCTCCGCGTCCGAGCGGGCCCTCGTCATGCGCGACTACATCCGCGACCCCGACGACGTCGCCCGCGTCGAGGCCGAACTGTCCTCCCTCGGGTCGGAACGCATCGTGGACCTCACCGCGATCGCGAACATCCTCGGGCTGGACGTGTACGAGGTCGCGGACCTGGACCGCGAGATCACGCCGCGCGGCGTGCGCGCCCTCTCCCTGGTCCCCCACCTGTCGTGGGGCGCCATCAAGGAGGTCTCCGCGCACATCACGACGCTGCCCGCACTGCGCGCAGCCACCACCGAGGAACTGGAAGCCATCGAGGGTATCGGCCCCTACCGTGCCAAGCTCATCACCGAGAACCTGGCGCACCAAGCGCAGGCGGTCAGCTCCGGCCTCGTCGGCTGGTAGGCGCTAGCGGCCCGACTGGGTTCCCGACTGCGGGCCGGACTGAGCTCCCGACTGCGGGGCGGGCGCGGGGGTCACGTCGACCACGGTCGAACCGACCTCGCGCGTACCCATGGTGACCGCGACCTTGTAGGTCCCGGCAGACGCAGCACTCGCTCCACCCGCGGGTGTCGTGCAGCCGTTCGTGTACACGTAGCCGTCCCAGCGCAGCGCGCCGGTCCACGTGGCGCCCGGGCGCAGCAGCAGGGTCGTCGACGACTGCTGCTCCTCGCCACACTTCGCCGAGTTGTAGACCTGCAGGTCACCCGTCGAAATCTGCAGGCCGAAGTGGGACAGGGACGTCGAGCAGGCGACGGAACCGCGGTTTTCGAGCGTGAGGGTCACGGGCATCGCCGAGCCGGACGAGGTCGTGGACGCCTTCGCGGTGACCGTGATGTCGCGGTCCAGGCAGGTGGGAATGTCGATCGTCGTGCCGTCGGTGAGCAGGCCGTCGGCCGTCGCCTCCTGGCCGCCCTTCAGCGTGTAGCCGGATGCGTCCACCGCGCCCGATTGGACGGACTGGGGGCTGGACTGCGGGGTGGGATCGGCGCTGACGGCTCCAATGATCGCGCGGACCATAGCGACAATGCCCCACACGAGAAGCGCGAGGATGAGGATCAGGCCGAGGCCCGTGATAATGCGCCGCGGCCACAGGTTGACCGGCGGACGGCCGCCGCCCGACGACTTCTTCTGAGCGGGCCTCTTCGCGCCGGAGGGGCGCTGGGCAGCGCCTGTACGCCCCCGCTTCACGGACGCCGAGGCCTTCGACGAGGCCGGACGAGCAGCAGATGCGCGGCTGCCGGCTGCGGCGCGGGACGCGCGATCACCTGTGCGACCACTGGCGCCTCCCGACGTACTACGCCTGGAGGTGGGTCGCCTGGGGGAATTCTTACGCTGG
>JAHYYD010000229.1 GCA_019425105.1 Actinomycetota bacterium | reverse complement strand
GGCCCTCGTAGCGGTCCTGGAAGTAGCGGTTCTCGTAGGTGAAGCGCACGGGCAGACGCGTGATGATGGACGCGGCCAGCTCACGCGGGTCGGTCTGCCACTGCTTGGCCGTGTAGCCCGCGATGAAGGCGTCGTAGAGGGGGCGGCCAATCAGGCTGATGGCCTTTTCTTCGAGGTTGCCGGGTTCTCCCGTGATCTCGGCGGCCTGCTGCTCGATAAGCGCACGGGCCTCAGTCGGCGAATAGGCGGCCCCGAAGAACTGGTTGATCGTGCCCAGGTTGATGGGCAGGGGGTAAACGACGCCTCGGTAGTTGGCGTAGACGCGGTGACGGTAGTCGTTGAAGGCCGTGAAGCGGTTGACGTAGGACCACACGCGCTCGTTTGATGTGTGGAAGAGATGGGTGCCGTAGCGGTGCACCTCAACGCCGGTGGCCTCGTCGATCGACGAGTAGGCGTTTCCACCGATGTGATCGCGACGCTCGATGATGGTCACGTTCATACCGAATCGCTCCGCAGCCTCGCGGGCGAACGTCAGGCCAAAGAAGCCCGATCCAACAACGAGCAGATCCACTCCACTCCCCTTTCACGGTAGTCAGGATAATGGTAGCGGTCACCACTGCCGGGCGCGCCGTCATGTGATCGACGAGGCCGGGGCGTGGACGCGCCCAAACAGCGCCGTCACGCTCACTTATCCTTGTCTCTATTAGCTGATCGATAAGGGAGGGTCGGACCATGGTGCGCATCGCCGTCGTCGAGGACGAGGCACTCTCGCGCCAACTTCTCGCCGACTACCTTGCCCGCTACAGCGAGGAAAACGGCGTCACTTTTGACATCACCTACTTCGAGGACGGCGGAGCCATCATCGGCGACTACAGGCCCGTCTACGACATCATCCTCATGGACATTCAGATGACGCACGTGGATGGTATGACCGCTGCCCGGGCAATTCGCGAGGTCGACCAGGAGGTCGTCCTCGTCTTCATCACATCCGCTGCGCAGTTCGCGATTCATGGCTACCAGGTGGGGGCACTGTCCTACCTCATGAAGCCCCTGCCCTGGTTCGCCTTCTCACAGGAGCTGTCACGGTGCCTTGAGGCCGTCGCCAAGCGGCGCGGAGCCTCGATCCTCCTCCAATCGGGAACGTCAACGCACCGCATCGACGTCGCAGACATCGTCTACGTCGAATCGGTCAAGCACCGCCTCGATGTCCACACGATCTCGGGCACCTACTCCATCTCCTCCTCGCTCAAAGCGATGGAGGAGCAGCTCGACGGACATGATTTTTTCCGGTCGAACTCCTGCTACCTCGTGAACATCGCCCACGTGCGCGGCGTGGCCGACCAGGAGTGTCTCATGACCGGCGGGGAGCATCTGCGCATCTCACGGCCCCGCAAGAAGGCCTTCATGAGCGCGCTGGCAAGTTTCGCGGGCGGGATCCGCTAACGTGTTTGAGTCCCTGCCCGACATCCCGCGTCTCTTCACTGCCCTCGCGGAGTGGGGGGCTGCCCTCGTGTACGTTGTCGTCGTTGCGCGATCGGCGTCCTCCAACGCGCTGAACCCACACACTGCCGTGCCCCGCTGGCGTCTCGCCGCCGCCGCATGTGGAGGCCTCGCGGTGCTCGTCGGCGCCCAGGAACTGCTCGGCCACGCTCCCCTGTCCCTGTGGGTGCCGGGCATGATGACGGCGTACGCACTCATGTGGGGTGTCATCCGCGTGGGAACCGCGCTGGACTGGCGCTGGGTGACACACATGAGTGCACGCGCCTTCATCGTCGCAGAACTCGCCGCCTCCCTCGCTTGGCAGGTCGTCGTCTACTCCCATGCCGACAAACCCTTCTGGCACCCGGTCTCAGTCGCCAAATACGCGGCGATTTCGGCGACGTGCCTGGCCGTCGTGTACGTCTGTGAACGTCGCGTTGTGCGCCAGGGGGCACTTCCCGTCTTACGCCTGCCTGACCTGGCCTCGGCAGTAATCATCGGCATCACCATCTTTGCCCTGTCCAACCTCAGCTTCGTCTCGACGGCGACGCCCTTCTCTGGGCGCGCAGGCTGGGAGGTCTTCTACATCCGCACGCTCGTGGACCTAGCGGGCTACGCGATCCTTTTCGCCCAGTTCGAGCGCATCCAGCAGAGTGCGACCGAGCGCGAGCTGGCGTCCATCCAGGCCTCCCTGGATGCCCAGCACCATCAGTACCTGGCCGCCAAAGAGGACATGGAACAGGTGGCCCGCGCCCACCACGACCTCAAGCACCAGGTCGAGGCAATTCGCGCGGAGCTGGACCCGGGACGCGCCGCCGCATCGTTTGCCGAGCTCGAGTCTTCGATCGAGCAGATCGGTCAGCAGTACCACAGTGGCAACGCTGTTCTCGACGTTATCCTCACCACGAAGGGGCGCGCGTGCGCAGCCGCCGACATCAATTTCACGGCGGTTGCTGACGGCGCGCTCCTGGGCACCATGTCGTCGATGGATATCGCCACGCTCTTCGGCAATGCGCTTGATAACGCAATCGAGGCCTCGCGCCGCGTCGACGACCCGGCCAAGCGCCTCATTAAACTGGCACTGTTTCGTCAGGGACAGATGGTCGTCATCCGGGTCGACAATTGGTTCGACGGTCGCCTCAACACGGACGCAGGCGGACGCCTGACGACGATCAAGCCCGACACCGTCCGACACGGGTGGGGCGTCAAATCCATCCAGTGGACGGCCCGCAAATACGGCGGGCAAGCGGTCACGGACGTGGCCGACCACTGGTTCACGTTGACGGTCCTGCTTCCGTCAACACACCCCCAGGAGGACGAATGACGATCATAGACACCCCCCGCCTGCACTTACGTCCCTGGAGCGGCGCTGACGCTCCCGCGCTCTTTGAGCTCGCCCGTCACCCCCGCATCGGGATGCTGTGCGGATGGAAGCCTTTCGAGCGCATCGACGACGCCCGCCAGGCACTGTCCACCGTCCTGGCGGCACCCGACAGCTACGCGGTGACGCTCACGTCGACCGGTGAGATCGTGGGCTCGATCGCGCTGCGCATTGACGCAGACTCACCCGGGGCGACCGTCGCTGACATCGGATACTGGGTCGGCGCGCCCTACTGGGGCAACGGATACGCGACGGAGGCGGGGCACGCCATCATCGAGCGCGCGCGTGAGCTGGGAGTCGAGACGATCATCTTGAAATACTTCGACGGAAACGACGCCTCACGAAGGGTCTCAGAAAAACTCGGCTTTGCATGGCGCAAGCGCGAGGAAGACGTAGAATACCCGCTCATCGGCAAGCGCCTGACCGTCCATTGGACGGAGCTGGTGCTCGCCGGGCGCTGATGGCGTCCCTTAGTTGAAGCCGAGGACAGCCGCCGCGACCTTGTAGCCGCCGCGAACGACCTTCGGGGAGGCGTGGCGCACGAGGCCAGCGAGCAGGTCCTGACGCAGGCGAT
>JAHYYD010000228.1 GCA_019425105.1 Actinomycetota bacterium | reverse complement strand
GGCCCGGGCCGCGAAATCAACGTGATTGGCCGCGTCATCGAAGCCTACGCGAAGCGCTTCGACTACGGCGTGGTCCGCGACTACACGGGGCACGGCGTCGGCGAAGCCTTCCACTCTGGCCTCATCGTCCCCCACTACGATGCTGCTCCTGCATACAACACCGTGATGGAGCCGGGCATGGTCTTCACCATCGAACCGATGCTGACCCTCGGCACCGTCGAATGGGAGCAGTGGGATGACGACTGGACGATCGTCACCGCTGACCGCTCCCGCACGGCCCAGTTCGAGCACACGATTGTTGTCACCGAGGATGGAGCCGAAATCCTTACCCTTCCCTGACACACGTTGGCCGAGGCCCGCTTCTGACTCTCACAGTCTGAAGCGGGCTTCGCTATTACTCGTGGTATCCCTTACAATTCACGTACGACGGGCTTCAGGGGCCCGTTGACAACAGGATTTCATTACCCGAGGAGGGGTCATGGCTCAGGTCGCATGCGGCATCGATATCGGCGGATCGGGCGTCAAGGGTGCGCTCGTCGATCTGGAAACCGGTGAATACATCGGCGAGCAGATTCGTATTCCTACCCCAGATCCCGCAACACCCGACGCTGTTGCCGCAGTGTGCCGCGAGGTCATCAACCAACTCGACGTGAAGGTCGGCGTGCCGATCGGCGTCACCTTCCCTGCCCCCGTCTTTGGCGGCGTCATTCCCTACATGGCGAACCTCGACCAGTCGTGGGTCAACGTCGACGTCGACGAGCTCATGGAGCGCTACCTCGGCCGTGCCGTCGTCGCGCTCAACGACGCGGATGCGGCGGGCATCGCCGAGGTCGCCTACGGCGCAGCCAAGGGCCGCGACGGCGTCATCGTCTTCACCACCCAGGGCACCGGCATCGGCTCGGCCATCATCGTCAATGGCACGCTCCTGACCAACACCGAGCTCGGCCACCTCGAGATCGACGGCACCGACGCGGAGAAGAACGCATCCTCGGGTCAGAAGACCCTCCAAGGCCTGAATTGGGAGCAGTGGGCGCAGCGCCTCCAGCGCTACTACAGCCACGTCGAGTTCCTGCTCAACCCCGACCTGTTCGTGGTCGGCGGCGGCGTGTCCGAAAACCACGAGAAGTTCATGCCCCTCCTGGATCTGAAGACCCCGATGATTCCCGCGAAGCTCCTGAACACCGCTGGCATCGTCGGTGCCGCCTACTACGCGGCGAAGCACAGCGCCTGAGCATATACCGCGTAGACGCAGAAGAACCCCGACGCGAGTCGGGGTCCTTCTGGCATCTGTCGGCCTATACGCCGGGTTCTGTCACGCACGCCGTTGCCGGTCGTGCGGTGGCGACCATCTATCTAGGACCGTCGTTACCGACGGCCTCCAGCAACCTACCCGCAGGCATTGGACGGGCCGCCCTGCCTGCTGCTCGGTCTTGCTCCGGGTGGGGTTTACCTAGCCGACGCGGTCGCCCGCGCCGCTGGTGAGCTCTTACCTCACCTTTTCACCCTTACCGACGCGTGTGCGCCGGTGGTTTGTTTTCTGTGGCACTATCCCGCGGGTTACCCCGGGTGGCTGTTAGCCATCACCTTGCCCTGTGGAGCCCGGACGTTCCTCGAGCGTTTCCGCGCGCGGCCGCCCAGCCGACAGATCCGCATCGATCATAGCGCGCATGGCCGTGCCCCCGCGATAGGGTGGTCTCCATGCTGATCTGGTTGCCCCCGTCGGAGGGAAAGAATGCACCCGTGCAGGGACCGTCACTGGACGTTCACACCCTATCTCGCAGCGGCCTCACTGAGGATCGTCGGCAGGTACTGAGCATCCTCTCCTCGCTCGGTGATGGACCCGACGCTGCCGCTGTCCTGAAGGTTGGCGGCAGGATCGACCTGTCCGTCAACACCGTGCTGGACTGTGCTCCCTGTGCCCCGGCCTCGTCGCTCTTTACCGGCGTGCTCTACGAGGCGATCGAGCAGAGTGCACCCGGAGCGTGGGCAAGCGACGGCGCGTCCCACATCTCGATTTTTTCGGGTCTCTTCGGGGTCCTCTCCCCCAGCGACGTCATTCCGGACCACCGCCTTGCAATGGGCGTGTCCCTGCCCGAGCTTGGCGTCCTGTCGACCTGGTGGGCGCCGCGACTCGACGAGACTCTGTCCGCTGAGGCATCGGAGCACATCATCATCGATGGCCGATCCGGACCCTATCGCGCCGCGTGCAAGGCCCCGTGGGCGCGCGTCTGGGAGCTGCGCGTCGAGCGCGAGGCGGACGGCAAGCGCTCGGTCATCTCCCACGATGCGAAGCGTTGGCGCGGCGCCATCACCGGCCTGCTGCTCGCCTCTGACGGCTTCCGGGCCGAGGAAACGGCGGCGGCGGAAAAGGCCCTGGAGGAGGCCGCGTACTCGCTGTCACTGGGTGACGCGAAGGGACACGAACACCGCGTCACTGGCGTGGAATATGGCCCTGAAAAGGCGACGAAAAAGGGCGGATCAACACGCACAGTAACGTTGGTTACGCACTGATAGGTAGGCTATCCTTTTTCCGGAACCTGCAGGGTGCAGGACCGGCCGACACATCGGCCATCAAGCGGAAACCATAGGCATGATCAACGAGGACTACCTGGCCAATATTCGGCCCACCCACCGTCAGCTCCAGTGGCAGAAAATGGAGATGTACGCGTTCATCCACTTCGGCATGAACACGATGACGGACCGAGAGTGGGGCGAGGGCCACGAGGATCCGGCCCTGTTCAATCCGGGCAACGTCGATGTCGATCAGTGGATGCGCGCCCTCGTCAGCGCCGGCATGACCGGCGTGATCCTGACCTGCAAGCACCACGACGGTTTCTGCCTGTGGCCGTCGGCCTACACGAAGCACTCGGTGGAGTCTTCGCCGTGGAAGGGCGGGCGCGGCGACCTCGTGCGCGAAGTGTCCGATGCTGCGGCGCGCCACGGCCTCAAGTTCGGCGTCTACCTCTCCCCCTGGGATATGACCGAGCCGACTTACGGTGAGGGCGAGGCGTACAACGATTTTTACATCAACCAGCTGATCGAGCTGCTCACCCACTACGGCCCGGTGTTTTCCGTCTGGCTCGACGGAGCGTGCGGCGAAGGCCCCAACGGCAAGGTCCAGGTCTACGACTGGCAACGCATCTACGACACGGTCCGTGGCCTGGCCCCAGAGGCCGTGATCTCCGTGTGCGGCCCGGACGTGCGCTGGTGCGGCAACGAGGCAGGCTCGGTACGAGCCAACGAATGGTCCGTTGTGCCCGCATCCCTGCGCGAGGCCGAGCGCACCGCAGAGAAGTCACAGAAGGCCGACGACGGCGAGTTCTCCCGTCAGGTGGCCTCCGGCGACGAGGACCTCGGCTCGCGCGAGGCCTTGGCCGACTACTCCGGCCCCCTCGCCTGGTACCCCGCCGAGGTCAACACCTCCACGCGCAAGGGCTGGTTCCACCACGACGCCGAAGACTCCCAGGT
>JAHYYD010000227.1 GCA_019425105.1 Actinomycetota bacterium | reverse complement strand
CGCGCCACTGAGCGCGCAACTGCAGAATCTGAGGGTTCGTCGCATTCCAGAAAAACGCGGCATTCGGCGTCAAATACGCCAGCTCGCCCTCGTTGTAGTCGCCGAAACGCACATCGCGAGAACGCAACAAATCCCGAATACGATCGGTGCTGACAGGTGAAGATGCAGCCACTGACAACTCCCGCGTGACACGTATGGATCGGACACCCCCACTGTAACCGAGGCCTCTCTCCCGCGCGCGCCCACCTTGTCTGACAACTTTCGTGCGCGTGCCGGCTGTTGTTCGTTGTGCCGTGCGTGCCGCCCAGGGGTACCGTGTGTTCCGCCCCTGCCCGGGACGAGGCCTGTGGAAGGTGCGCGGGCATTCCAACTGAGTGCCGCCCACCCGGGGCAGGCCTTGTGCTTCCCTGCCCACCCCAGTCCCCTGTGCGATCGCCTTCGACTAGCGTCAAACCCGAACCGATCCACACGCCCGCGCCACACTCCACTACAGTGGAGACGGAATACGCCATCGACACGAACGGAGGACACCATGGACGACCCCAACGCCGCTCTGCCCTCCGACCCCACCGTCGACGAGTCCTACACCAAAGGCGCGCGCCCTGCGCGCCCCCGCAAGCGCTCGTCGGCAACCGCCGATACCGCGGGCCGCGCGCCCCGAGAGGACAGCGCGGCCGCGACCCAGCGCGGCGCCCGAGCACGCACCCCCAGCCCCGCACCCGCCGACACGCCTGCGGCGAACGGGCCACGGCCTCGTCGACTCGTGTCCGACTCCTGGTACCGGCTCAAGCTGGCCCGACGCATCGGCGGCGTCGCCACCTGCCTGCTGCTCACGATGCTCATCAGCCACGTCGCGCTCGCAACCGCGCCCGGGCAAGTCCTCGACACCATCCTCATGGAAGGCACGATGCGCTCCGCGAGCCGCTACGAAGCCTTCTCCACACTCATCACGGGCATCGTGTCCGTGCCCGTCATGGTCGCAGCCGGCCTCTTCGTCGCCCTTGTCGCCGCCGCGCGACGCCGACCCACCCTCGCCGGGCGCGCCCTCGGAGCCGTCGTCGGCGCGAACGTCACGACCCAAATCCTCAAGGACTACATCCTCACCCGCCCCAACCTCGGCGTCACAACGGGTGCCGGCAACTCGCTGCCCTCCGGGCACACGACCGTTGCCGTCACCCTCTCGCTCGCCCTCATCGTCGTCGCCCCCCAATGGTTCCGCAGCCCATCCGCGTGGATCGGGTGGGCGTGGACATCCCTCATGGGCGTGTCCGTCATGATGGAAGGCTGGCACCGCCCCTCCGACGTCATCACCGCCGTCCTCATCGCGGGGGCGTGGGCGCTCGCCCTGTCGCCCATCGAGCGGCGGCCCCGGCACGGCGCGAAAGTTCAACGCGTCATGGTGTGGGTGAGCCTCGGGCTCATCGTCATCGCGCTGCTGGCCACCGGTGCCGCCATGTGGGGCTTCAGCATGTCCGCCGCATCCCCCGGATCCGGCTACGGCTTCGAGGACTTCCTGCAGGTGCGCCCCTGGCGGTCCCGCGTCCTCGGCGTCGCCGCCGTCGCGTGGGTGAGCGCCGCGTGCGGCCTCATCATGCACGAAGTCGACCGCCTCGCGGGCGAGTAAATTCGGCGGTTCCGGCGGCTCCGGCTGATGTGCTGCGGTTCCGGCTGATGTGCTGCGGTGCTTGTGGCACCGCTGGTGTTCCGGGCGCTGCCTGTTCTTCGGGCGCTGCCTGTGGCGTCGCTGGTGTTCCGGGCATCGTCGGGCCTGGCTGCTGGGTGTGCCGGTCGGTGGTGGCTTTTCTGCTCATGGTGCTTGTGGTGCCGGTGGTGTTCTGGGCGTTGTCGGGCCTGGCTGCTGTGTGTGCCGGGTTCCTTGCGTTGCTTGTGGTGCCGTTGGCGTTCCGGGCGCGCCCGATTTCCGGCCGCCGCGTGGCCTGCCCGCCCGCTCGCCGTCTGCGCTGCGAGCTTTCAGCTCGGCGCGTCGTCTCGAACCCCGGACTGGCCCTGCAGGCCTCGCGGCGGCCTCTGATCGGGCGGTGCTTATCGTTAGTGTGTTGCCGGTCAGGCCCCTGCGGCGTCCTCCGCACCGGCGGTGCCTGTGTCGCTGATCGGCGGCTTGGTGCTTCGTCTCGAACCCCGGACTGGCCCGTCGGCCTGCCCCCGTGGCCTGCCACCACGTCCTGGCCCGTCGGCACAGCAATTTCGCATGCAATTCCCCTATATCTATTTCAAACTTTGAATTCAAATCGTTGGAATTGCAACGTTTTCAGATGTTGTTGAAAGTTCATGCAATCGAATTGCATGCGATTTTGCTGAGTGCTGGCCCTGCCGCCCACGGGCACTGTAGCCAAGACGTGCATGCGGGATAAAGTTCTCCCTGCTCGGGTTGTTGGTGGCTCGAGCGGTACAAAGTTCTCCCTGCTGGCGTCAAATGCCCCAAAATCGGCGTTTTTCGGTGTGCTGGGAGAGTTTTGTACCGGGTGGGCCGCTGGCTTGGGTGTGTTGGGAGAGTTTTGTCCCGGTTCGACCCGCGAGGGCTGCGAACAGGGAGAGTTTTGTACCGGGCCGTCGAATCAGGTGTGCAGGGCCGGTTTCGTGAAACCACCGGAACCACTGCGGATTACCAGTTTGCTGCTGACAGGCATCGGACGTCGCGATGCCACTAGCCCCACATGACTCTAGCGGTGGATAATGGCGGCGGGTTATCGAGCTGCTGACTTGGCAGGCAGTGGCCCCGCCGTCGGCGCTCCAACCCCGCCACCAACCGCAGATCACCAGAAAGGGCCGCCATGCCTCGTCCCGCATCAGCCGTCGTCACCTCCAAGCCTGCGCGCTTCGTCCTGGCGCTGCTGCGCATCGCGGTTGGCTTCATTTTCCTGTGGTCGTTCGTGGATAAGACCTTCGGCCTGCACTATTCGACGGGCCCGTCGCGCGCGTGGATCAACGGTGGCACGCCGGCGCAGAGCTACCTGACGGGCGCCACCACAGGCAAGCCCCTGGCCTCCTTCTTTGAGTCCCTCGCCGTGCCCGCGATGGATTGGCTGTTCATGCTGGGTCTGCTGGGCATTGGGCTGGCATTCCTGCTGGGTATCGGCACGCGGCTCGCGGCCATCGCGGGCGTCGTCATGCTGGGCTTCATGTACGCGGCCGTCGCGCCGTGGGTGTGGGGCTCCCTCAATCCGGTCGTCAACGAGCACCTGGTCTACGCGCTCGTCCTCATCCTGATTCCGCTCACCAGCGCGGGTGACACGCTCGGTCTGGGCGCGTGGTGGAAGGGCCTGGGGCTCGTCAAGAAGCTGCCCTTCCTCGTCTGATTCGTTCCCTCGACGAGGCCGTGGCCGGGTTCTCCGGTCGCGGCCTCCGCGTTTTGTGGTGGGGGCTGTCGCGTTGGTGGGGGCGGGTTAAAGGACAAAACGAGTTGGTCTGAGCCCGACTTTTCGGCTTTGTGGTGCGGGAAAGTTTGGTTCAAAGTTGTTGGGGGCCAACTTTGAGGGTGGACAAAATGTGTTGGTGAAA
>JAHYYD010000226.1 GCA_019425105.1 Actinomycetota bacterium | reverse complement strand
AAATCTCCGGGTACTCGCGCAGGCCGGTGTCGGTGTCAGTGAAGATGACGCCCTGTCGCTCCAGGTCATCCTGGATCTGCTGGTAGACGACCTCGGACTCGTACTGCGCGGCAACGCCCGACACCAGACGCGACTTCTCGGCCTCGGGAATACCGAGGCGATCGTAGGTGTCACGGATTTCTTCGGGGAGATCTTCCCAGTCATTGACCTGGCGGTCAGTGGGGCGCACGTAGTACTTGAACGCATCGAAATCCACGTGGGACAGATCCGGACCCCACGCGGGCATCGGCTTGCGCTCAAAGAGCTCAAGCGCCTTCAGTCGACGTTCACGCATCCACTGCGGCTCGTCCTTCACGTCCGAGATAAAGCGGACTATTTCTTCGTTAATGCCGGTGGGGACGTCCTTGGAGTAGTCGTCGGAGTCGTGCCAACCGTACTCGTAACCGCCGATCGACTCGATGATCTCGTCATCGGTCATACGACGGTCCTCAGCGCCCGAGGCGGGTGCCTGCGTCATTGTTGTATCAACCTCTCGTTCTTACCTATGTGCTACTTGCGTCGCACGTTCCGCGCTCCGGGGCGAATCACGGGCATCCCCACGGGAATGTGGGTCGTGCACACGTGTCCACCACCGGCGAGCGTGGAAAGTCTTTGCACATGGACGTCGAGGAGCTTGCCAAAAGCGATTGTCTCGGCGTCACACAACTGCGGGAAGTCGCCCGCAACGTTTTGGATGGGGCAATGGCCCTGGCAGAGTTGGACGGCAAGCGTGCCTCCGCCAATATCGCGCACGGTCGCGGCATAGCCGTCTTGCGTCAAGGCGTCAGCGAGGGCCTGCGCACGCACGCGAGGATCCGTCCCGGCATCGCGCACGATCGGGGCGTATCGCCGTTCGATCTCGCGCGAACGTGCCGCAGCGAACGATTCGACGGCTTCCTCTCCCCCGAGCTGCCCAAGATATCCCAGCGCTTTGGTAGCAAGGTCTGAGTAACCGTCAGCCAGGTGGACGTGAGCGCGTTCCGTTGCGACGTAATGCCGGGCGGGACGTCCCCGTCCTCGCTTGGACGGTGCGCCCGGCTCGTGTTCCGCGATCTCTTTGGATTCGAGCAACAACGTGATGTGGCGCCGAACGGCAGCGGTTGTCAGCCCTAAGACCTTCGCAATTGACGAGGCCGTGACCGGCCCCTTTTCGACGATGAGATCGAGCACCTGCTGTCGGGTTGTGGCGTCTGATTCCTCTGCCACCTGTCCTCCGCTCCGACGCTTCACGCGTGCGTCTCCGTGTGCTTTTCTCTGGAAACGAGTGTACGCCAATTTAGATAAATCGGCGTTGCGAAAAGCGGATCGGAGTGTCGGACAGCCCACAAGTCGAGGGACTTAGGGCCCATGGCTCGTTAGCTACCGCATCCACGGAGCATCGGCGGCCCTCAATCCCTCCCAATTGCGACCGCGAGCGGCATGCGCCGCGAGGATACCGATGACAGCAGAAGGGCTGTGCAGGCGACCCGACAGCACCATGTCCAGAGCCTGGTCGAGTGAGACCCACGCATACTGCATGGTTGCTTCCTCGTCCTCGCGCTCGAACACGGTACCGGTCTCGGCGAGCTCTCGAGCGAGAAAAACACGCAGAGGCTCGTTCGTACCACCGGGGGACGTCAGGAAGTCGACAAGCACCTCCCATCGGCCCGCCTTCATGTCGGTCTCTTCTGCTAGCTCACGTTCGGCGGCGATGAGCGGATCTTCCCCGGGAATATCGAGGAGGCCAGCGGGGATCTCCCACAGGTTCGCCTGAACCGGATGACGGTATTGGCGTTCCATCAGAATCTCCTCAGCGCCCGCCTCACCGCGCATCGCCACGACGGCAACTGCACCAGGATGACGGGTGTATTGACGCACCACGGGATCCTGTCCCTTCACGACGACGACATGATCTTCGACCATGTCGACGATGCGGCCGCTCCAGACGACCTCGCTCGCGGCAACCTCGTGAGGGCTCGGCTGGTCCGCGATCGTCTGGACCTGGTCGCTCGACAGAAAATGCATGTCGCCTCTCATTCCTTTTCGTCAGAGCGCGAAGAGTAACGTCCCACGTGACGCTTCAACGCAGCTTCAATCAGTCCCGCGAACAGCGGGTGCGGGCGCGTCGGGCGGCTCTTGAACTCCGGATGCGCCTGCGTTGCAACATAGTAGGGGTGCACAGCCGAATCAAGCTCGACGAACTCAACGAGGGAGCCGTCCGGCGAGGTTCCAGAAACCTTCAGGCCCGCCGCCTCGAGGCGGTCGCGGTAGGCGTTGTTGACCTCGTAACGGTGACGGTGCCGCTCGCTCACGTCGGTCGTGCCATAGGCAGTCGCAACAATAGAATTCGGCACGAGCTTTGCGGGATACGCACCCAGTCGCATCGTTCCGCCCATATCGCCGCTTCCATCGACGAATTCGTGCTGGTCCGCCATCGTGTGAATAACGGGTTCGGCGGTGTCGGGATCCATTTCGGTCGACGAAGCTCCCGGAATACCGGCGAGGTGACGGGCAGCCTCGATCACCATGCACTGCAAACCCAGGCACAGACCCAGGGTCGGCACACGATGCTCGCGCGCCCACCGTAGAGCGCCGAGCTTGCCTTCAATGCCACGAATGCCGAAGCCACCGGGAACGACGATTGCATCCACACCGGCGAGCTCACGCGCAGCCCCTTCGGGCGTCTCGCAGGTGTCCGATGCGACCCAACGGATATCGACCCGCGCGTTGTTGGCGAAGCCGCCGTGCTTAATCGCCTCTGATACCGACAGATAGGCGTCGTGCAGGTCGATGTACTTGCCAACAAGAGCAACTTCGAGGCGGTGCTTCGGGGAGTGCACGCGCTCCAGAAGTACCTTCCATTCCTTCCAGTCGACGTCCCGGAAGGACAATCCAAGGCGCTGGACGAGGTAGGCATCAAGTCCCTCGCGATGCAGCGTCAGCGGCACGTTGTAGATGGAGGGTACGTCAGCGCACTCGATGACGGCGTCACGGTCGACGTCGCACATGAGCGCAACCTTCGACTTGATCCCTTCGGGCAGCGGACGATCGGTGCGCAGCACCAGAGCATCCGGCGCGATGCCAATCGACCGCAGTGCACTGACGGAGTGCTGCGTCGGCTTCGTTTTGAGTTCACCGGCAGCAGGCAAGAACGGAATGAGCGACACGTGGACAAAAGCGACGTTCGAGCGTCCGAGGTCGTGGCGCACCTGGCGAGCCGCCTCGAGGAACGGCTGCGATTCGATGTCGCCGACGGTACCGCCGATTTCAGTGATGATAACGTCAGGACGATTCCCGTTCTCATCAGGCTGAGCCTGACGACGCATCACATTCTTGATCTCATCCGTGATATGCGGAATAACCTGAACGGTATCGCCCAGATACTCACCACGACGTTCCTTGGCGATAACCGTGGAGTACACCTGGCCCGTCGTCGCATTTGCAGCGCCCGACAGGTTCACATCCAGGAAGCGTTCGTAGTGGCCGATATCGAGGTCGGTTT
>JAHYYD010000225.1 GCA_019425105.1 Actinomycetota bacterium | reverse complement strand
GAGACCACGAAGGACCTGGACCCCGAGACGACCCTCGTGATCGTGGCCTCCAAGACCTTCACGACGCTCGAGACCATCACGAACGCCAAGGTCGTGCGCGCCTGGCTGCTGGACGGCCTGCGTGAGCGCGGCATCGTCACCGACGAGGCCTCCGAGAAGGAGGCGATCGCCAAGCACTTCGTCGCCGTGTCCACCGCCCTGGACAAGGTCGCCGAGTTCGGCATCGACCCCGCCAACGCCTTCGGCTTCTGGAGCTGGGTGGGCGGCCGCTACTCCGTGGATTCCGCGGTCGGCACCTCCCTGGCTGTCGCGATCGGCCCCGAGGGCTTCGCCGACTTCCTCGCCGGCTTTAACGCGATGGACCGTCACTTCGTCGAGACCGCGCCCGAGAAGAACGTGCCCCTGCTCATGGGCCTGCTCAACGTGTGGTACTCGAACTTCCTGGGCGCCGACACGCACGCCGTCCTGCCCTACTCGCAGTACCTGCACCGCTTCCCCGCGTACCTGCAGCAGCTGACCATGGAGTCCAACGGCAAGTCCGTGCGCCGCGACGGCAGCCCCGTCACCTACGAGACCGGCGAGGTCTTCTGGGGCGAGCCCGGCACCAACGGCCAGCATGCCTTCTACCAGCTGATCCACCAGGGCACCCGCATGGTCCCCGCCGACTTCATCGCGTTTGCGAACCCGACGTGGGCGCTGGGCGATGGCGACGCCGACATGCACGAGCTGTTCCTGTCGAACTTCTTCGCCCAGACCAAGGCCCTGGCCTTCGGCAAGACCAGCGAGGAGGTGCGCGCCGAGGGCACGCCCGAGGCCATCGTCTCCGCCCGCGTGTTCACCGGCAACCGTCCCACGACCTCGATCATGGCCCCCGCCCTGACCCCCTCGGTCCTGGGCCAGCTGATCGCCCTGTACGAGCACATCACCTTCGTGGAGGGTGCCGTGTGGGGTATCGACTCCTTCGACCAGTGGGGCGTTGAGCTGGGCAAGGTCCTAGCCAAGCAGATCCTCCCCGCCATCGAGGGCTCGTCCGAGGCCCTGGACGCGCAGGATCAGTCGACCCGCGCTCTCATCGAGTACTACCGCGCGAATCGCACGAAGTAGTCTCATCTGAGCTGAGCTTGGGGGCCGCGCCGGCTGGCGCGGCCCCCACTGCGTCTCTGCAACACTGAGATGGGGAGCCTCAAGGGCCACTCGGTTTTTGTAGACTTATTTAGTTCGCGACGCAGCCATTCCGTCACGGGTACGCCAGAAGTGCTCTTAGCTCGGTCGAAGTAGGAGATAGCGTCCCTGACTTGGCGGTTACTTGCTGCGGCGTCGTTGATCTGTTTCCACTCATCATCGGTCAACGAATCGAGCGTGGCAAGAACATGAGCGATATCCCGTGTCTGCTGGTATGTGCTAGAAAAAGTGAGAGCACGGAGCAACGTGGCTCGCGTTTCCTCTCGTGTCTTGTCTTCCGCAGCAAGCCAGGCACCTATTGCCCGAGCGATTTCTGCTTCATCAAGCGGTTCGGAGGGTACAAGTTCTTGCTTGGACTTCAAAAAACCCGTGGAGTGTTCCGCGCTGTCATAGCGTATCCAGAGGGCTGGTATATTGCGTCCTATCGCCCAGCCAATTTCCTGTTGGCACCACGCGCTATCCGTGTAGCCACGTGAGGCGATGCACAGGAGAGCGGAACTCTCCACTAGGTGACCGAGGATCATCTGTGCCCAATCAGCGCCAGGGCGGATCGAGTGGCTGGCTATGATGGCGTTGATCCCGAGGATTGCAAGCTCTTCGCGCAGTGCTGATGCGTACTTTTCGCCTTCTTCGTTCTCGCGATAGCTTAGAAATACTTGCATGTGTCCTCCTGTTTGCCCTTGTTGGAGTGTTGAACTGACAACGAAGAGAGTCCCTTCGCGATCAATGCGCCAAGCTCGGAGGCACGCTGTGTGGTCACGAGGTGTCGGTGATCGTCGTTGTTCAGGCCGGTGCGCGTGTAGTCGAACAGATTCTTGATCTCGTCGATTGCTTTCCGATAGGCATCACACTGGTTGATCTCTGCCAGCGCTTCAGGTGGGATGGGAAGATCTGGCCCGAGACCAAGCTCGCGTGCTAATAGGGCAGCGGCTCCGCCGAATCCGCCAGCGATGAAGAGTGGTCGGTTTGCTCGGAGTGTGTATAGCGCTTCCTCTACGATTCCCGGGAAGTTGCCAATGTATCCGTCGGGGTTGTTCTCTGACTTGCGTTGAGTCTTCCCTCCGATCAGCAGGCGCGCGTCGCAGTACTGGGGGAAGGCCTGCCTGATTTGGTGGAGAGCATGGGCAGTCTCGTTCGAGTCGCCCTGCCATGGCGGAAGGTCATCAAAGTCCTCGATCTTGAGACCGTTTTTGTCGAGAACGACGATGGACGCGTACCCGGCGAAGTGGTTAGCGGCTTCGTCGAGTCGTTTGATTGATTCAGAGGTGTTCAGGACGATACAAGGGACCGCCAAACTGAACATGTCCCCGGGGTGTATGTCGTGCTGTTCGGGGTCGCCCGATAGGTGTGCATAGGCTTTGACTGATGCGGTGTAGCTGGACACCGTGTCCATGATCGCCGTGGTCAGATCAGGAGCGTGCGTGCCGGGAGCACCTGCATACAGGAGGCTCCCTCCGCCGATCAGCATCATCTGCGAAACTTCCGCAACAGCGCATTCAAGGTGTGCCGGACTTAGGCCGATAGACGCCAGATTCTCGGATCGTGACATCGAGATCCCGAGGGTCTTTCCGATAAGCGGACGATCCCGGGAGAGAAGCCGAGTTGTCAAATGTGGTTCGTCTGCGCCAAACACTCCACCCGCAGCAAAGAAAGACCTTGGAGTCAGTAGATGCACCTGTTCTTTCTCGTAACCCGCTTGGACACACAAGTCGACCAAAAAGTCTTGTTCGGCGGGGAGAAGGGGTGGGTCGGGGTGGATCAGCCAGAAGTGACTGTCATGAGGGAATGTATCCCTGTGTTCTTGAATGAACTTCAGCAGGACGGTGGGTTCAGGCGCGGTGGGCGGGGCGCAATCGAAGCCTGGGTGATTCTTGGACTGTGACGGTGATGGTGTTGTACTCGCCTTCATGGGGTTGACGTGTGCTGGAATTTCCTGGCAACGCCACAACGCGAATTTGAGAGCCTCATCGACGAGGCGGTTCAGAGCAGTGACAATGGCCTCGTCGACAGGATCCTCCGCTTGCGTCCCTTCTGGTGGTGCCCAACCTGTGGGGATCTGAGGGTAGGCAACAGTTGGGACGTGGTCGAGTAGGAACGACCCACGTGTCTCTCCGGCGCTGAGTGCAGAAAGACAAACGACAGGCATTCCCGCTCGTTTCGCTTCAAATACTTCCCATTGCGTCCACTCGCGGCTGGAGTAATGATCCGTGCGCACCATGAGGAGAGCGCTCGTGCGGGCTCGTTTCCGTATGGAGGAGTCCCACTCCTCCCCCGCCTGGATGTCATGAATGTCGAAAAAGGTCTCTAAATGAGTCTTTTCGGCGAGCTGCTTGACTTTGCTAACGACACCAGTTGGGCTGGATC
>JAHYYD010000224.1 GCA_019425105.1 Actinomycetota bacterium | reverse complement strand
CGGCACGACAGACATGAAGGAGGCACCCAATGACTGACGTCTCCCGTCTGCCCGGACCCATGATCGATGCGTGGGAATGGCAGTACGAAGCGGCGTGCCGTGACCTGGACACCGAGCTGTTCTTCCACCCCGAGGGCGAGCGCGGCTCCACACGCCGACGCCGCGCGGCGAACGCCAAGGCGATCTGCGCAACCTGCCCGGTGATCGAGCAGTGCCGGTCCTACGCTCTGGCCGCCCAGGAGCCCTACGGCATCTGGGGTGGAATGACCGAAGAAGAACGACGCGAAGAGATCCGTTCCTCCGGGCGCGGTCGCCGCGTCTCCTAACGCGCATCCATTGTTCGGTGCGGCATCGCCACCGCGGTGCCGCACCTTTTTACTGCCCGCCCAAACGCCCATCCTCTCCGGGAGCTCGCATGACCGACAACGACAACAAGGCCTCGCAGAACAAGGCCGAGGACGCCCCGACCAACCTGTACAAGACGCTCTTCTTCGTGACCGCGCCGATCACGGCGATCCTTGCGGGCGCTTGCGTGTGGATGGGCGTCCAGCTCTCCTCCACCTCTCCGGCGAGTCAGGCCACCCCTGCGGCGACGCCCACAGCGGCCGCTCAGATGCCGCAGAATTCGGAGACTGCGGCTCCCAGCCAGACGAACGCGAACAACCTGGAGATCATGAAGTCTTTCGTGCGTCACCAGGCCGATGACCCGCAGGCGAAGGGTGATATCAACGCCCCGGTCACCATGGTTCTCTTCTCCGACTTCGCGTGCCCCTACTGCACGAAGTACGCCCAGGAAGTTGACCCCGCGCTGGCTGACCTCGTTGCGGATGGGACGCTGCGCGTGGAGTGGTACGACCTGGCGCAGATCACCGAAACTTCTCCCCTGGCGGCCCAGGCAGGCATCGCGGCCGGTGAGCAGGGTAAGTTCTGGGAGTTCCACGACGCGGTCTACGCAGCGGCCGACCCGACCGGTCACCCGCAGTACTCCGAGCAGGCACTCGTCGATTTCGCAGCCCAGGCGGGCGTGCCCGACTTGGACAAGTTCCGCGAGACGATGCTCTCCGACCACACCGTTTCCAAGGTGAAGGCAGCCAAGGAACAGGCTCACCAGGCGGGCATCAGCGGCACGCCCACAATGTTCATCAACAAGGCGTTCGTCAGCGGCTACCGCGACGCTTCCTACATCCGCAACACGATCCTCGAGCAGGCCTCGCAGTCCGCGTCCTGACGGCAGACCCCGCGCCACGATGACGGGATTATTGGACTCACTGTGTTGGTCGCGGCTCGGTCCCAGACATCGTCGAGGGCGGTGTCGTTGGGCTAGCGCGCTCGCGCCACAGCTCCTCCGATAGGATGCGCCCCATCGGGAGGATTCCACCTGATCGGAAGCATTCAACCCGTTCGGGAAGCTTCCACCCGATCAGAACGGGTGGACTCTTCCCGATCAGGTGTAACACTTCATCGGGCACAAGCGTCCTCGCGGAGCCGGCCGACCGCGCCCCTGCCCGTCATTGCTGGCGACACCCTAATGGCGTTTATCGGCACACCGTCGGGCAACCCTGTACCAGTGAGGGGCCTTGCAGCCGTGAGGGAGCCTGACACCACCGGTAATGGTGGGGGGGTTGCAGCATGAGGAGCCTCCTTTCGGCGTGTCGCCGGCATGTCGCGCCCCTAGTGATGCAAATCCCCCTGTTTGGTAGCGGTGAGGTCGTGATTCAGGGCAGTGAGGTCACGGTTCAGGGCGGTGAAGTCACGGTTCGAGGCACTGAGGTTGCGGTTCGGGGCGGTGAGGTGCCCAAATCGCAGACCACCTCGGCGAAAAACGTTGAAAACGGGCTGTCGTGGGCGAGGTGGTCTGCGTTTTGGGCACAACGGTGCCTGGCCTCATGTACAGCTTGCACGCGAACCCGCTCATGCAAGCGCTAACCCGCGGTATCGCACATCAACCCTCTATTTGGAGTATGGGCGGGCTGCCCAGGCGTGATTTAGCGGGCCCACGTGCGCATTAGCGGGCCCACGTGCGCGGCGAGGAGCGCAGGCAGCTAGCACGCCGGCGAACTGCACCCCTGAACCTGAGTGCCCAAACCAGGCCACGCGTTCGCCCACACACCGGGCATGCGGGGGTATTCATAACCCCACGACGAAACAACCACCTTCAATGTTAATTTTCGACAACCAGCAAACCGAAAAGTCACCACGAAACCAACGCGTTTGTCTATCCTTCACGTTGGCTCACGCCACCTTCAATACCGATTTTTCCGCACTAACAAGCCGAAAAGTCGCCACAAAACAAATACATTTTGTCCTTTAACCCTTTATCCTTTACCCCCGATGACGAGCGGCGCGGGGAACACAAACAAAAAGGGCGGCCCGGAAGGATTCCTTCCGGGCCGCCCCTGTAGCGTTCAGTATGCGAAGCGCTCAGCGCTCCACGACCGCCAGCACGTCACGCGAGGACAGGATCTGGAACTCCTGGCCGTCGTACTTGACCTCGGTGCCGCCGTAGCGCGAGTAGATGACCACGTCGCCGACCTTGACGTCGACGGGAATGCGGTTGCCGTTGTCGTCCACGCGGCCGGGGCCCACGGCGATAACTTCGCCTTCCTGCGGCTTCTCCTTGGCGGTGTCCGGAATGACCAGGCCGGAGGCGGTGGTCTGCTCGGCCTCAACCTGGCGGATGACGATGCGGTCCTCGAGGGGCTTGATGGAGATCGACATTGTCGCTCCCTTTCTTTTTTGTCACGAAGGTGCTCGTCCGTTCCCTGCCGTCGCGGGGGTCAGGTGCGGGACCGGTCGCGGGTTTTCCCGCGCTTCCTCCACGAGTGTAGGCGCGGTCCTGGCACTCGGGCAAGCCGAGTGCCAGGCGCGTTCACCCTGGGCGAGACTCGGCCCGCACTATCCGCACCCGACCGCACACCCACAGACGACCTCGCCGCCGAAGAGATGGGACAATGAGCAGGTGAGCGCCCTGACCCCAATTCTGTCCTCCCCCGGCTGGGAGCTGCTGGAATCCCTGCAGGCCAAGCAGGCCACCAACCCGATTCCCCTGCCGGAGCTCGGCTCTGCCCTGCGAGCCTCCGGCCTCGACGCGGAGCTGGTGGTCGCCGTCCTCACCCAGCTCGCCCTGCGCCAGGCTGCGCGCGCCAAGTTCGGCCCCTTCGCCTCGCACATGGTGTTCACGCGCGACGGCCTCGAGCAGGCCACGCGCCTCGTCGTGGCCGCCCGGCATGCCCAGCGATTCCGGGACTGCGGGGCGAGCCGCGTCGCGGACCTGGGCTGCGGCATCGGATCGGACGCCATGGCGATCGCCGGCCTGGGCATGGACGTGCTGGCCGTCGACATCGACCCCGACGCCGCGGGGGCCGTGGCCGCGAACCTGCGCGCCTTCGAGGGCTCCGAGGTGCGTCTGGGGGACGTCACCGACCTCGACATGGGCGAACTGGCCGAAGAAGGCGTCGACGCAATCTTCGCGGATCCCGCCCGACGCACGGGAGCCTCGCGCGGATCGGCGCGCATCACGGACCCGGAGCAGTGGTCCCCTCCCCTCTCTCTCGCCCTCG
>JAHYYD010000223.1 GCA_019425105.1 Actinomycetota bacterium | reverse complement strand
TACTTGTTTCGGTTCCCCTTGGGGATCTCGATGGTCACGTCAAATTCCATGGCCGTGCCTTCCGCGTCAGCCCCGAAACTCGGGGGTCCAGTTGGTTGTGTGGGCACATGGACAGGTAGTGTAGTTACCGAAATAACCACGAAGGGACATCCATGCATCGCACGTCTATGGGGGCAATTGTAAGCGCTAGCGCCGCGCTCGTGGCGACGGCGGCGCTGGTGGGTTCGGGCTGCTCCCCGCAAGCGGCTACTCCGGCGGACGCTCCCACGGCCTCGACCCTTGAAGCGGCGCCGGTTTCCGGCGACGCGAAGGGCGCGGGAACCCCGGTGAGCGCCGCAGACGTGGAGGCCCTGTGGGCACCGGTCGCGGCGGCCGCAGCCGAGGGCGGTTACACGGCGTGGGGCACAGTCGTGGACGCGCAGACCGGCGAGGTGCTGCTGGACGCGGATGCGTCGACGGCTCACACGCCGGCGTCGACGACGAAGACGCTCACGGCTTTCACCGCGCTGGCGAACCTGGACCCGACGGCGACGCTGACGACGAGCGCGCTCCTGGGCACCGACAACCAGACTCTCTACCTGGACTCCGAGGGCGACCTGCTCCTGGGCATCGGCACCTCCGACGAGGTCGAGGTGTCGGGGCGTGCGGGCCTGCAGACCCTCGCGAACGATGCGGCGGCGGCCCTGAAGCAGCGCGGCATCACTTCGGTGACCCTGAACTGGCGTGGCACGCTCTTCGACGGGGCCTCGCACCTGGCGTCGTGGGACGCGCAGGAGGTCGGCTCCTACGAGGGGCACGTCGGCCCGATGGCGATTGACGCGGGGCGCACCTACGAGGGTGCTAACGCCTTCTACGCGGACGCACCTGGCCGCGTCGCCGAGGTTTTCTCTCAGGCGCTGGGTGCCGCCGGCATTACGGCGACGCTCGGCGAGGCCGGGGACGCCCCGGCGGGCGCGGCCACTATCGCGTCGGTGAGCTCGGCGACGATGGGGGAGCAGCTGCGCTGGATGCTCGCGCACTCCGATAACACTCTCGCGGATCAGTACTGCCGTTTCGCCGCGCGCGCCGCCGGTTCCCCCTCGACTTACGAGGGTGCGACCGAGACGGTGCGTCAGGCCCTGACGCAGGCCGGTGTCCCTACGGACGGACTCACCATGGAGGACTGCTCGGGCCTGTCCAGCAACGACAAGATCAGCGCCAACACGCTGGTCGGCGTCCTCAAGGCCTCGTACGCGGGGCAGGGAACAGGCGCGGACACGATGCGCCTGCTGCCGTGGGCGGGCCTCGTGGGCACGCTCTCCCAGCGCATGACCGAGGCCCCGGCCGCGGGAAACGTGCAGGCCAAGACGGGTTCGCTCCAGGAGGTCACCTCCCTGTCGGGCTCTGTCCTGACACAGAGTGGGCGCGTCCTCCTCGTGTCGATCGGGCATGATCACGTCACCGAGGGCGCCTACGCCACGCGCGGGCGCCTGGACGCCTTCGAGGAGGACCTGGCCGGGCTAGACTAGGTCCATGGATATGCCGTTTGGCCCGCGCGACGTCGCGGGAGTTCTCGCCTCGCTGTCGTATGCGGGTCCGTCGGCCTCCCGCGTGGGCGCCTCCGCCGTGGTGGCGCGCCTGCGTCGTTCGGTGGCCTGGTCGGACCGCAGGCTCGCCGCGCTCTCCACCCTGCCCGAGGCCTCCGCGCAGGTCGCCGCCTCCTCGACGATCGTCGTGGATCGGCGTGGGCTGATCCGCTCGGTGGGCTCGCTCCTGGACAACTTCGAGGACACGCGCACACCCCTCGTCTTGGCCGCCGAAGCCGTCATCCTGCGCGCCCTGGCCAAGGCCGCGACGGGCATCTGGGACGTGCGCACGGGGCGTCGGATCCTCGTGGCCCCCAACGTGCTCGCGGACGCGCAGCGCTACGCCCTCGACCAGACGGACTGGTGCCGGTGGGTGTCCCTGTGCACGGGCCTGCGCGGCGTCCACTTGACGCACGCCCCCTTCCTCGTCCCCTACATCGCTGACCTGATGCGCGCGCTGCCTGAGCGCAGCGACGAACTCGTGCGCATCGTCCTGCTCCTGGACGCGCTGCCCACCGCCGAGATGGAGGTCCTCACGCCCCGCGACCTGCCGTCGATCCAGTGGCTGCGCACCCACCGCGCGCACGCCGGCGGGGTGGCGCTGGTGCGCGCGTGCGCGGCGGCTGGCATGCCGCTGGCCGGGGTCGAGGCGCTGCAGGCCCAGACCGAGGGCTTCGCGCGCACCGTCGTGCGCGAGGGCGCGATCGCCCGCCTCCTGTCGGGCGTCGAGGCGCTGCCGACCGCTCCCGAGTACGCGGATCCGTCCGCGTGGCTGGCGCGTGTGCGCTGACGCCTCGAGCCGTGTGGGGGCGAACCCGCGCGGCCCCCTGCGCGCCTGCTCCCTGGCGGTGCGCGCTTTTCTGACCTCCTTCATCGACGAGGCCGGGGCCCCTCCCGCTCTCGTCGTCGGACTGTCGGGCGGCGCGGATTCGTTGGCGTTGGCGCTGACGACGATTGACGTGGCGGCGCGAGCGGGGATCCCGGTGGTCACGGTGACGGTGGACCACGGGCTGCGCGAGGGGAGCGCCGAGGAGGCTCGCCGCGTCGCGGATCTGGCTGCATCCCTGGGGGCGCGCGCCGTTGTCGAGACCGTGACGGTGGGAGGCCCCGGAGGCCCCGAGGGTGCGGCCCGCGACGCGCGGCGCGCGGCCCTGCGTGCGGTTGGTGTGCGCGAGGGTGCCCCGATCCTCCTCGGCCACACGATGGACGACCAGGCCGAGACGGTGCTGCTGCGCCTGGCGCGCGGCTCGGGCCCCTCCTCGCTCCGAGCCATCGCCCCCATCTCGCGCGACGGCGACGGGGTGACGTGGCTGCGCCCGCTCTTGAAGCTGCGGCGAACAGATACGCAGGAGGCGTGCGCCCAGGCGGGCCTCACCCCGGTGCACGACCCCACGAACGACATCGACGGCCCCTGGCGGGCCGCCGACGGGAGCCCGCTGCGCCGCTCGGCCCTGCGGCACGGGGCGATGCCGGCCCTGGCCTCGGCCCTGGGTGTCGATCCCGTCCCCGCGCTGGCGCGCACCGCCGCCCTGTGCGCCGAGGACGACGACGCCCTCATCGACCGAGCGCGCGAACTCGCTGACGCCGCGCGAGTCGCCGCCTTGCGCGTCGCCGACGAAACGGACCCCGGTGGCGCGGACTCGCCCGTGGCGCTCGCGGTCGCCCCCCTGCGCGGCGCTCCCCGGGCGGTGCGTACGCGGGCTCTGCGTGAGGGGGCACAAGCGGCGGGAATCCGGGCGCTGTCCAGTGCTCACGTGGACGCTATCGACGACCTCGTGGTCGCGTGGCGGGGGCAGGGGCCTATCCACCTGCCTGGGGGGAGCGCATCGCGCGTTGGACACGGTGCCCGCGCGCGCATCGTCTTCGTCGCGCGCGAGAGAGGCACACCGCCGGAAACAGACCCCGCCCAGGGGCAACAACAAGCAGCGACAAACCCCACCGGAGCGGCCCGGCACCCACTGCGCGATCACAGGATGTTGCGCTGACAGTGAGAATCTCGTCCTTCCTGGAACA
>JAHYYD010000222.1:1952-3579 GCA_019425105.1 Actinomycetota bacterium | reverse complement strand
AGGGCGAGTCCCCACATGATGGCGCTCAGCGTCGGATTGGCCACGTTTCCTCCTCAAGATTGCTGCACTCCATTGTGTCATCTCGACACTGGAGAGACCGATTCTGCCCCGCAAAGCGTGCGCAATTACGCGCTGCGCGGTGGGGCTGGCCGAGCTTGCATGTGCTCGCCACAACGTGGATATATGCCACGAGGAGGGGAAAAGTATGGGAGAGTGAGAGCGTGCTTCCCGTCTCGCAGCCAGACATGACACTGTCCGACCAGGAACTCTTCGGAGACGATCACCCGCATGATCACTGCGGGGTCTTCGGAGTATGGGCCCCGGGCGAGGACGTTTCCCGCCTGACCTACTTCTCCCTCTATGCTCTGCAACACCGCGGCCAACAGAGCGCCGGTATTGCGACGTCGAATGGCAAGCAGATCCTTGTGTACAAGGATCAGGGCCTCGTGTCGCAGGTGTTCTCCGAGCAGTCCCTCCAGGGTCTGCGCGGCCACATCGCGCTGGGCCACGTCCGCTACGCGACGACCGGCGCGGACGTGTGGCGCAACGCCCAGCCGACGCTGGGCCCCACCCCGACGGGCACCCTCGCCCTGGCCCACAACGGCAACCTCACCAACACGGTCGAGCTGCGCGAGCTGGCCTCCGAGATCGCCGACGACGGCGAGGACTTCGAACGCGGCGCCTCCACCGACACCTCGCTCGTGACCGCGCTGTTGGGCATGGCCGACCGCATCCCCGGGCCGACCCCCTTCATCGCGTCCCCGTCCGTGACGCCCGGGCACACGAGCGCGGATGAGGCCGCCCCGGCCTCGTCGATGGACGACCTGGAGCCCGCGCCCCTCGTCGGCGCTGCCCTGAAGGTCCTGCCGCGCATCAAGGGCGCGTTCTCCCTGGTCTTCATGGACGAGCACACGCTGTACGCGGCGCGCGACCCGCACGGCTACCGCCCGCTTGTTCTCGGCCGCCTCGCCTCCGGGTGGGTCGTCGCCTCCGAGACCGCCGCCCTGGACCTGTGTGGCGCGACCTTCGTGCGCGAGGTCGAGCCCGGCGAGCTCATCTCGATCGACGCCTCGGGCGTGCACTCGCGCCGCTTCGCCGTGCGCCGCTCCAACACCTGCGTCTTCGAGTACGTGTACCTGGCCCGCCCCGACACGACGATCGGCGGGCGCCGCATCGTGGCCGCGCGCCACGAGATGGGTGCCGCCCTGGCGCGCGAGAATCCCATCGAGGCCGACCTGGTGATCCCCACGCCCGACTCGGGCACGCCCGCCGCGATCGGCTACGCGCAGGAGTCCGGGATTCCCTTCGCCCAGGGCCTCGTGAAGAACGCGTACGTGGGCCGCACCTTCATCCAGCCCACGCAGTCCCTGCGCCAGCTGGGCATCCGCCTCAAGCTCAACCCGCTGCGCGAGGTCATCGAAGGCAAGCGCCTGGTCGTCATCGACGACTCGATCGTGCGCGGTAACACGCAGCGCGCGCTGGTTAAGATGCTGCGCGAGGCCGGGGCCGCCGAGGTGCACGTGCGCATCTCGTCGCCGCCGGTGGTGTGGCCGTGCTTCTTCGGTATCGATTTCCCGACGCGCGCCGAGCTCATCGCCTCGTCCATGAGCGTCGAGCAGGTCCGCGA
>JAHYYD010000222.1:0-1852 GCA_019425105.1 Actinomycetota bacterium | reverse complement strand
GCGAAAGGCACCACCCATGACCGACACCCCCCTGGACTACGCGACCGCTGGCGTCGACACCGCTGCGGGCGACCGCGCCGTCGAACTGATGAAGAGCGCCGTCGCCGCCACCCACGACTCCACCGTCCTGGGCGCGACCGGCGGATTCGCCGGCATGGTCGACGCGTCGGCGCTGCTGGGCATGGACAAGCCCCTGCTCGCGACCTCCACGGACGGCGTGGGCACCAAGATCGCGATCGCGCAGGCCATGGACGTGCACGACACGATCGGCCAGGACCTGGTCGGCATGGTCGTCGATGACATCGTCGTGATCGGCGCGCGCCCTGTCCTCATGACCGACTACATCGCCTGCGGGCACGTCGTCCCCGAGCGCATCGCCTCCATCGTCACCGGCATCGCGCGCGCCTGCGAGGCCACGGGCACGCCCCTCATCGGCGGCGAGACCGCCGAGCACCCGGGCGTCATGGAACCCGACGACTACGACATCGCGGGCGCCGCGACCGGCGTCGTGGACGCCTCCAAGCTGCTGGGCCCCGAGCGCGTGACCGACGGCGACGTCGTCATTGCCATGGCGTCTTCGGGCCTGCACTCCAACGGCTACTCGCTCGTGCGCTCGGTCGTGTCCCGCGTGGGCGCGTCGCTGGAGTCCCACGTGGCCGAGTTCGGCCGTACCCTCGGCGAGGAGCTCCTCGAGCCCACCCGCCTGTACACGCGCCTGTGCCTCGACCTGGTCGAGCGCTTCGGGGTTGGTGGCATTCACGCCTACTCGCACGTGACCGGCGGCGGCCTGGCCGCGAACCTGTCGCGCGTCCTGCCCGTCGGCGCCATCGCCACCGTGGATCGCTCCACGTGGACCGTGCCCGCCGTGTTCGACTGGGTGCGCCGCGGCGGCGATGTCACCTGGGTCGGCATGGAGGACTCCCTGAACTTGGGCGTCGGCATGGTCGCCGTCGTCTCGGCCTCCGTGGCCTCCGAGGTCCTGTCCGCGATCAACGAGGCCGGGGTGGTCGCGTGGGTCCTGGGCTCCGTCACGTCGGCCGGCGCCGACGGCACGGTGGCTGGCTTCGGGTCGGTGTCCGACCTGAGTGCGGACTCCTCCGGCGTGCGCCTCATCTCCGGCACGAAGGGCGTCCAGGCGGGTGCCGTGCTGCTGCACGGCGAGTACCGCGTCGGCTGAGCGTTGCGTGAGCGTGCGAGAGGGGTCGGGGCCTGCGGGCCCCGGCCCCTTGCGTAGGGGCGTCAGAAATAGTGGTGTGGGTACACCAAAGCGGCGGACCGGTTCTCGGTCCGCCGTGTGGCTGAGCCGTTACTTGGTGGAGGATCCACCCGTCCAGAAGGACTCATCGAGCTGCTTCGGATCGATGTCGTCGTCTTCTGCGGGAATCTCGGCGAAGTCGGCGTATTTCGAGTAGAGGTCGTCGTCGATAGCATCGTCCTCTTCGGGCTCGTCCGCCGGCACGTGTGCCAGGTACGAGTCCTCATCCGCCAGCTCGCGCTGAAGTGCGTTTAGGTCGGTGTCGGGGCTGAAATACTTCAGCTTCCGAGCGACTTTCATCTGCTTAGCCTTTTGACGGCCGCGCCCCATGGCGTCGACCCCCTCCGCGTCGTTCGGGTCCGCGTGAAGCGGTTCCCTGGGTGTTCAAAATGTTTCGTGGGACCATCATAGCTAATGACGGGCCTTGACCTCACCTTGGATCGTGTTTTGCGCGCTCAGCTGAGCGGCACTCGGCCCACGAAAGCCCACGAAAACGGGGAAATGTAACCGGCGCAACCCACGGCCGGTGTGGCCGGAGTTACGCCGGTTCGCGTCAGTTGGTGCTTACAGCGCCTCGGTCACATCGGACTTGAGGGC
>JAHYYD010000221.1 GCA_019425105.1 Actinomycetota bacterium | reverse complement strand
GAGGTCGCGGAGAACTCGCGCTCGGGCGCCTACGTGCAGATCAAGCACACGAAGTCCGACGGCACCGTCTTCCACTCCGCCTACCTGCACCAGTACATGAACAAAATTAAGGTGAAGGTCGGCGACACCGTGACCGCCGGACAGGTCATCGGCGCGGTCGGCAACAATGGCTGGTCGACGGGCCCCCACCTGCACTTCGAAATCCACGACTCCTCGGATACCCCCGTGGACCCCGAGTCGTGGATGGAGGCAAACAAAGCTGTTTATCTCGGACAGGAGTCTTGCTCATGATGCCCGTCACGATGCGTCAGGGACCCATCATTTTCGCCCACCGCGGCGGCAGTGAAGAGGCGCCCGAAAACACGATGAGCGCGTTCGCGCACACGTACGAGGCCGGGATCCGCCACGTGGAGACGGACGCTCACATCACCGCTGACGGCAAGGTTGTCCTCTGCCACGACGAGACCGTGGAGCGCTGCTACGACGGGACCGGCGCAATCGCCCAGATGACGTGGCGCGAGCTGTCTAAGCTGCGTCACCGCGACTCCGGGGAACAGATGCCGCTGCTCGCTCAGGTTCTCGAGGCCTTCCCGGATATGTACTTCAACATTGATGCGAAGGAACCGGGCGTTGAGGGGCCGCTCCTCGACGTCATCGCTGACCACGACGCGGCCAACCGTGTGCTGGTGGCCTCCTTCTCCGAGCCTCGTCTGCGTTCCGTGCGCGATACTGCGGCTTCGGACCCGGCCCGAGCGGTCGCCACGTCTCTCGGCACCGAGGCCGTCGTGCGCCTCGTGGGCGCCGCGAAGAGCGCCACGAACCCCGCCTGGTGGCACGTGCCCGGCCCTCGCCAGGGCGCCATCGCCGCGCAGGTGCCCATGCACCAGGGTCCCATCCGAGTCGTCGACGAGCGCTTCGTTGCCACCGCCCACACCCTGGGCCTGGCCGTCCACGTGTGGACCATCAACACGGTGGCCGACGTGCTGCGCCTCCTCGAGGTCGGCGTCGACGGCATCATCACCGACCGCCCCGTCTTCCTGCGTGACTTCCTCGATGCTCGCGGCCTGTGGACCCAGCCTCCGGCTCCCGGTTCCGTCTCTGGGCCGAGGGACTGAGGCTATTGCTTGAAATGGCGGGCGCGCACCGGCGGGTGCGCGCCCGTTAACGCGTCCTCGTTCGCCATTGGGAGGCCCTGGAAGCTCTGGCAATGCCAGGCCACAGGCCCATGCGCCCTCACACTGGTCCGACAACCCACATGAGTAGAGACACGAAAGGGGCCCATGCAAGACAGCATCGTCACATCGTTGTGCCTCTTCGGCCTGTGGATCTTGCTCGCCGCCATCCTGTGGGTGGAGACGAACTCAACCGGCCGAATCGGCGTCGCCTGGCGCAACGCGAACATCAACAGCCAGGTCTCCAAGAATGTGCGCGCGATTTGCATCCCGGCGTTTCTGTGCCTGTGCTACCTCGCCGCCTTCATCAAGGTAGTGGCCTACTACGGTGCCTCGCCACGGGCGCTTTTCGGGCTCACTGCCCTCGAGATCGTCGCCGGGATCGTCATGGTCGGCGGCCTGCTACCGATCCGCTATCCTGCCGACTGGTATCCCACCTACCCCGATCCCCTCAGCGAACAGTGGCCCGACGAGGGAAACGAGGGGGAGACCGGCGAAGAGGAAGACAAGGAAGACTCTCCCTAGGGTCTGACACTACACAGCGAGGGGGCGGAGCCGCTTGGCTCCGCCCCCTTCGACGCATGTGTCAGGACCACTGACTCACTCGTTGCCGCTGAAGTCGGCCACGGCCTCGTCCAGGCCCGCGCGGCGGATGCGCACGAGCGACAGGAATGCCAGGCCGGCAGCCAGGGCGATGCCCAGGCCTCGAACCAGCCAGGACTCGCCCACGAAGATCATCGCCATGGCAGCCAGGACCGGCACCAGGAGCGTGAACGCGTAGCCGATGTAGCGGCCAAACGACGGCATGGGCACGCCGTCGGACTCGGCGACCGACTTGACCATGAAGTTCGGGCCGTTGCCGATGTACGTGATCGCGCCACAGAAAACGGCGCCGAGCGAAATCGGGATCAGGTAGTACTCGGGCACGCCCGCGACCAGGGTGCCCTCGCCACCGGAAGCCTTCGCCATCTCGAAGAACGTCATGTACGTCGGGGCGTTATCCAGGATCGAGGACAGGCCGCCCGTGAACACGAAGTACGTCATGCGGGTCAGCGGCAGGGACGGGGCGATCTGCTCCAGGTAGCGCAGCGCCGGCGCCATCGTCGAGAAGATGCCGATGAACAGGGTCGCGACCTCCATGATCGGAGCCCACGTGAACGCGTTCTCCTCGAAGCGCACCTTCTTGTCCGAGAGCTTGTAGGACAGGCCCGCGACCGCGAACATGATGATCTCGCGCCACGGCACCAGGTCAACCCACGACTCGAAGTGGCCCTCGGCGAGAGCCTCGCCATCCCAGGAGGGAGCGAAAGCGACAGACAGGATGATGATCGCGAAGAACAGCAGGTTGATCTTTCCGTGCAGGCGCAGGGGCTGCACGTCGCGGTCGTCGGCCTCGATGGAGGCCGTGTCCTCGGAGGCGTAACGCACGCGGTCGATCGAGTAGTAGGTGAGGAGCAGCAGCACCAGGACGAACAGCCACTCCTTCCACAGTGCGAACGTCCACGAGAACGGCACGCCGTGCAGGTAGCCGAGGAACAGCGGCGGGTCGCCGAGCGGAGTCAGTATGCCGCCGCAGTTCGCCACAATGAAGATCGTGAACAGGACCGTGTGCACGCGGTGCTTACGTTCCTTATTCGTCTCCAGGAGCGGGCGGATCAGCAGCATGGCCGCGCCCGTCGTCCCAATGAACGACGCCAACAGGCCGCCGATCGCCAGGAAGATCGCGTTGTTACGCGGGGTGGCCTTGATGTCGCCGGCCAGGTGAATGCCGCCGGACACCACGAACAGCGCGAAGAGCAGCGCGATGAACTGCACGTACTCCACGCCCGTGGCGATGAGCGGGCCGGTGCCCGCCCTCATGAACATCCAGACCGTCGTCGGCACGCCGAGAACGAGCGCGACGGAGAGCTGGGAGCATTCCTTTTCCCACCAGTGCGAGGTCTTCGGGATGATAGGCAAGAGCGCGATGCACGCGAGCATCGCAACGAAGGGGAGCAGGCTCCACCAGGGGTAGGTCATCGGCCAGTCCTTGGTTGACGATAGATACGCCCACCATTTTATGGGGTAGGGGAGTGGGGCGTGGAGTGTTCCGGCAGGTGGGAGTGGCCTCATCGACGAGGCCGGGGCGCGTGCGCGCGTAGGTTTCCGTCGGGCGAACGCGGGCATTGTTGGCCGCCGGGTGTATGTGCGCGCGAGTGGGTATGCGTGGCGCCCCGAACAGGACTCGAACCTGCGACCTCTTGCACCGGAGGCAAGCGCTCTATCCGCTGAGCTATCGGGGCAGCTCGGTCAGTTTAGCAGGGTTTCATACAACCACGCGGGACGGTGATGTGTGCCATACTAGTGGGCGTTGCTTGTTTGAGAACTCTTCAGGAGGATCCCATGCGCGTTCATATCGGCACCGATCACGCCGGTTTCGAACTCAAGGAAAAGGT
>JAHYYD010000220.1 GCA_019425105.1 Actinomycetota bacterium | reverse complement strand
GGCGACGATGCGAGCCTTGTCCTCGGGACGCAGCTCGGCGTGCACGTCGCCGATCCCGGCCAGCTTCGCCAGCGCAGCAGCGGTGCGGGAGTTGTCGCCGGTGAGCATGCTCACCTCGACGCCCTGGTCGCGCAGGGTCCGCACGACCTCGGGGACCTCGGGGCGCAGCTCGTCGCGGACGCCGATCGCCCCGGCCAGGAAGCCGTCGACGGTGACGAGCACGCAGGTCTGCCCCTCGGCCTCCAGGTCCTCGACCCGGGCCTTGAGCGGACCGGCGTCAATCCAGCGCGGACTGCCCACCGCCACCCTGCGGCCGTCGACGAGGCCACCGATGCCGTGCCCGGCCTCCTCGGCCACGTCCTGCGCGGCGGGGGTTCCCCGGCCCGCGGCGGCGATGGCGGCGGCGAGTGGGTGCGTCGAGTGCTGCTCCACGGCGGCAGCCCAAGCAAGCACCTGCGCATCGTCGAACCCATGGGCGGCGACGATGGCGGTTACCTCGGGCCGGTTGCGGGTCAGAGTGCCGGTCTTGTCCACGGCCAGGTGCCGGATGCCACCGAGGCGCTCGAAGGCGGCCCCGCTCTTGATGACGACGCCGAACTTGGTCGCCGCGCCGATCGCGGAGACCACGGTGACGGGCACCGCGATCGCCAGCGCGCAGGGGCTGGCCGCGACGAGGACGACCAGGGCGCGGGTGATCCAGGTCTCCGGGTCGCCGAGCAGGGACCCGAGCACGCCGACGAGGACGGCGAGGACCATCACGCCGGGCACCAGCGGGCGGGCGATCCGGTCAGCGATCCGGGCTCGGTCGCCCTTCTCGGCCTGGGCCTGCTCTACCAGCTCCACGATCGTGGTCAGTGAGTTGTCGGTGCCCGCGGCGGTCGCCTCGACCTCCAGCACGCCGGCGCTGTTGATCGCGCCCGCCGACACCGCTTCTCCGGGCGCGACCTCGACCGGGATCGATTCACCCGTGATCGCCGAAGTGTCCAGGCTCGACCGGCCCGAGCGGACCAGCCCATCGGTCGCGACCCGCTCGCCAGGGCGGACCAGCAGCACGTCGCCGACGGCGATCTCCCTGGCCGGGACCGAGGCGGAGGTCCCGTCGCGCAGCACGGTCGCGGTCTCCGGCACGAGCTTCAGCAGCGCGCGCAGCCCACCGCGGGCGCGGTCCATCGCCTTGTCCTCCAGGGCCTCGGCGATCGAGAAGAGGAACGCCAGCGCGGCCGCCTCCTCGACGTAGCCGAGGATCACCGCGCCCACGGCGCTGATCGTCATCAGCAGCGCGATCCCGAGCTTGCGCTTCACAACGAGATTCCGGATCGCACCGGGCACGAACGTGTACGCGCCCAGCAGCAGGCCCGCCCAGAACGCGACCAGCGCCGCGATGTGCAGCCCCGACCACTCCAGCGCCAGGCCAGTGCCGAACGCGACGCCGGAGAGGATCGGCACGACCAGGCCGGGATCACGCCACCACGGGCGCTCTGCTTCCTCTGCCTCGTCCGCGGGACTGGTCGTCGGCTCGTCGCAGCCGCAGGCGGCGCTCACGAGGCGTCCCCCGAACTGCTCGCGGCGCAGCAGCCCGGCACCGAGCAGGCCGGGTCGATGCACGGCGCGCTCTCGTCCACGGCGAGGGTCACATCGACCAGTGCCGTCAGCGCCGCGGCCAGGTGCGGGTCGGCGATCTCGTAGCGAGTCTGGCGGCCCTCGGGCTCAGCGACCACGATGCCGCAGTCGCGCAGACAGGTCAGATGGTTGGACACGTTCGAGCGGGTCAGCCCCAGCTCGCGCGAGAGCACGGCGGGGTGGCTCGGGCCGTCAAGCAGGGACATCAGGATCCGGGAACGCGTCGGGTCGGCCATGGCCCGGCCGAGCCGGTTCATGACGTCGAGACGCGAAGCAATGGTCAGCATGCACTGAACTATACAGCAGCCGCTGACCTAATGTCCAGTTGTCGCGGCTGCCGCACGCGCTGCGCGCTTGCCCTCGCGAGGCATGATCACCTCTTGCGCCAGTGGGGCCACTTCGGCATCCCGCGGCCCTTCCAGGTCTCCACGAGACCCGCAACCCAGCGGACGGACACGAAGAGCCCGTAGCCGGCCCCGGCGAGGCCAGCGCCGACCACGAGCCACCGGCCGATGCCAATCCACACGCTCCCATCCACGTCCAGCGCCCACTGAACACCCGTGATGAGCCCGGCGATGCCCATCCAGAGACCGGCGACGACCACGACCACCGGCAGGAGAACGAGGCACATCGCGGCGGCGGCTGACCAGAGCTGTCGCACCTCCAGCTTCGCCGTAGCGGCGATGATCCGCTCCGCCCGCCTCGTCGTCTCCTCGTCCATGACCTTCACGAACCCCGCGAGCTTCTTCTGCTGTTCGGTCAGCATGGCGATCCTCGTGTTCTGCGCCTCGACGGCGGCGAGGATCGAGGTCAACAGCTCCATCGTCTCCGGACTGCCAAGCTACTGCTGCGACTACTCGGGCTCGTTCTGCTGCTTCAGCCTGTCGAGCGCTGCGCTCATGTTCCTTCTCCTTCTGCTGCTGGCGGTAGTCAAAGAACGCCTGCGCGCCCTCCGGGGTGAAGTCCACCGAGAGGGCGCTCGCGCGCTTGCGGCGCTCGGCGCGGCCGGGCCGCCACCAAACGGGGGAAATGGCGTCATTAGAGGTACGACACGCCGGCGACACGCAGCCAACCAGCTTCTAATGCTGCAAAACCCCCACCGCCACCAGTGTCGAGCGTGCTGCAGGGGCCGAGGGCCAGGCTGGGGCGCCGGTGGGTGTAGGAAGCCCGGCAACTGCACACACGGAAGGTGCCACGGCGAAACAAATCTCGCCCAACAAGAACCACGCCGCGCCGCTTCGGTACAAAACTCTCCCAGCACACCCCCTCGCACCGTATGTGCGGTACAAAACTCTCCCTGTTCACCCGAAATGGCTCAATTTGGCGCTTTTTCTACGTGCAGGGAGAGTTTTGTCCCGTTCTCACCACCAAGAAGCTGAGCAGGGAGAATTTTGTACCGAACACGAGGCAGAGTTGTGGCTCGCCAACAGGACACCAGGCCCCACCTGCGTGGAGGGCGCCGGAGGGACCGGTGTGGAGGGTGTCGGAGGGACCGGTGTGGAGGGCACGGGCGGGCTTCGAGGCACAGAGCCTGGGCAGTGCCGGTGGGCGGTGGCGAGGCCTATACACGGTGCCGGTGGGCGGCGGCAGGACCCGGCCCAGACAAATTTCGCACGTAATTTCAGACGGTCATTTTTTGAGACCGCCCAAAAACGTTGCAATTCCAACGAGGTGATTTCAATGTTTGAACAAGTTACGAGGGAATTACGTGCGAAATTACTGAGACGACGACAAGACCACGCCCAGCCAAATGTCGCATGCAATTCCCCCACGACACGAACCAACACAAACTCAAAAACCGCAGAATATCAACGATTAGATTTCAATACTTGAAATACACTCAGGGGAATTGCATGCGAAATTACCGAGATGCAGTCAGGACTCGCACCATACCGCGACCAGGCCCCACTGGTGTGGATGGCGCCGGAGGGAGCGGGGGTTATAGGACATTTCGTGTTGCTGGGGTTAGTCCCAGGTGTTGTGGTAGGGGG
>JAHYYD010000022.1 GCA_019425105.1 Actinomycetota bacterium | reverse complement strand
CGTTGTTCGCGACCTCACCGAAGTTCCAGCCCTCGCCGTAGATGTACAGGCGCGACCCGTCCACACCGTCCTTCTCGAGCGTCAGGGACTTCAGGGCCTCCTTCGCGCGCTTCATCTCAGCGGCCGGGTGGTGCCCCATGAGATCGAAGCGGAAGCCATCGACGTGGTAGTACTTCGCCCAGTGGATCATCGAATCGATCATGAGGTGCTCGCTCATCGCATTTTCGGTCGCGACGTTCGAGCAGCAGGTCGAGGTCTCAACGCCACCAGAGGCGTTGAGGCGCTGGTAGTAGCCGGGCACGACTCGGTCAAGCACGGAGCTGGCCGACTGTCCCGCCGCGGGCGTGTGATTGTACACCTGGTCGAGGACCACCTGCATGCCGATCGAGTGCAGCCCGCCCACCATGGAGCGGAATTCACGCACGCGCGCGCCACCGTTTTGATGCGAGGACGTCGCGTAGGAGCCCTCGGGGGCCATCCAGTGCAGCGGGTCGTAACCCCAGTTGTAGGCATCCTGGTCCGCCACTGCGGACACCGCGGCCTGCTGTTCCTCGGACGCCGGGCCGGCATCCTCGGGGATTGCGGGCGTCTTCTGCTCGGCGCGCTTCTCGGGGATCGTCGCGATGTCGAAGGTGGGCAGCAGGTGCACCGTGTTCATGCCGGCGCGGGCCAGCTCGTCCAGGTGACGCATGCCGTTGGATTCGAACTGCGTGAAGGCCATGTAGGTGCCGCGCATGTACTCGGGCACCGAGGTGTCGGCAGCGGAGAAGTCGCGCACGTGCAGCTCGTAGATCGAGCGCTGCGCATCGTCCTGAATGACAGGCGCCTTCGAATTTGTCCACACGGCGGGCACGGTCGAAGGGTTATTCATGTTGACCGCGACCGAGCGGGTCGAGTCGACGGTCAGGCTCACCGAGTAGGGATCAGTGACGAGGTTCTTCTCCACCTTGCCCGTTTCGGGCACGTAGACGCTCACCTCCCACAGGTACTGGGCGCCCTCGTGGATCTCGCCGGCAGCATTGTCCACGCTCCAACGCCCATCGTCGCCACGCACCGCTTCGGTGCGCAGGCCATCGCCTGGGATATCAGCGTCGGAACCGCTCGGCGTCGAGGTGTTCCACGACACCAGCGCGACGCTCTTCGCCGTAGGAGCCCACAGGGCGAACGTCGGGTTGCCCGCCTCGTTCCAATTCACGCCGTACGAGGCCTGGGTGGCCTTTTGCGCGTACAGGGAGTCGAGCACGGGAGCGATCTGCACGCCAGTGAAGGCGTTGATACTCTCCCCCGACTTCTGGGCGACCGCGATCTGACCGGTGAGGGCCTCGCGTGCCACGGCCTCGTCGATGGGGGCCTTCAGCGCGATGTAGCCGTTGAGATTGGGATGCGCCGTCGTCACCTCAGCGGGCAGATCGCCAGCCACACTCAGGGCGGTCGTCGTGGCCCCAGTGACCGCGCCGTCCGACAGACCTGCGCCGCCCTCGGGGGCGGTCACCAGCTCGTAGGACAGAGCCGCGGAGCCGTCCAGCACCTGCGCGCGCGTGACGCCCTCGGGGAGCAGGGAGGTCGGCCACGCGAGGGTATTCGCGCTCACCCAGTACGCACGCTGCTCGCCGTTGCCTGCGACCGGGGCGTCAGCGCTGGCGATAGCAACCTTGTGCGTCGAAGAATCGTAGGTGAAGGTCACGAGCTTGTTCGCTTTCGTTGCAAACTGATAGTTGGCGCCGCCGACGGCGCCGTCCTGCCCGTAATTCTCGTTGTCGGATCCGCCGATGGCAACCTTGAACTCGTAGTCACCTTCAGGCAACGCGGTGGTGGAATACGTGTACGTGCCATCGCCCGTCGGCTCCAACAGAGGCGCCAGGCACTGAGCCTGCCAGTTGTCCGAACAGCCGAGCGCCTTCTGGAACGTACCGGGCAGCGTCACCGTCTGATCGGTCGCCGTATTCCACACGCGGTGCGTCGCCCGGTCGTAATAGAAGGTCACAGACGTCGTTTCATTGAGCGTGTAGGAGATGTTCGCTCCCCCCGCTGCACCCCCGGCACCGTAGGCCGTATCCCAGGAGCCGCCCTCGGCGACCTTGTATTGGTAGTCTCCGGCGGGCAGCGTGAACGTCGCACTGTAGACGCCGGTCGCGTCACGCGTCAGCGCCGCCTTGGCACAGTCTGGCGCCCAATCGGCGTCGCATCCCATCGCCTTGTTATGGCTGCCGGGGATTGTCACCAGGACGTCCGCGCTCGCTTGCGCACCTCCCGCATCGGCGGTAGTCGCCACACTGCCCTGGTTTGACGCATCCGTCTCGGGAGCAGCCCACGCGGCTGGCACAACACCCCCCATCACAGCAATTGCAGCGCCAACGCCCAGCGCTCGGCGCAGCGTCGTCCTGTTGAGTCGGTATGTCACGACAGACTCCCTCGTCTAAAAGCGGTCCCCTCCCATGGGGGCTGATTCTAGGTTAGACACACTGCAACGGTTCCGAAACTTTTCTGCAAAGGACAAGGTAAAACGCGGACCGTGTGGTTAACAAAAAACCTCGCCACCTTAATAGCGACGAGGTTGTTGGTACCCCCAGCCGGATTTGAACCGGCGTTAACGCCGTGAGAGGGCGTCGTCCTAGGCCGCTAGACGATGGGGGCCTTGATTCACTGATGAACCGTACCCCCAGCCGGATTTGAACCGGCGTTAACGCCGTGAGAGGGCGTCGTCCTAGGCCGCTAGACGATGGGGGCCTTCACTGAAACTTTCGTTTCAGATCGCTGGGGTACCAGGACTCGAACCTAGAATGGCTGAACCAGAATCAGCTGTGTTGCCAATTACACCATACCCCATTGGGTATCACCCGCTTCGTTTTCACGTCGCTGGCGACAGGAGATAACTGTAGCGGACGAAGGCCCCCATGCCAAATCGAAGGCCAGTGGTCCCGATCACCCATGTATCACTCCCCCTCGGCCGAGCCTCCTCCGCGCGCGACGAAGCCCCGGCCTCGTCCCAGAAAAAAGGGAACGAGGCCGGGGCCGAGCGCAGCGATCAGGCCAGAGAAGCGCGCAGGGAGCGCAAGCGAGCCAGCGAGGACTCCCGGCCCAGGATCTCCATGGACTCAAACAGCGGCGGGGAGACCTGGCGGCCGGTCACAGCGACGCGCAGAGGCCCAAACGCCAGGCGAGGCTTGACGCCCATCTCGTCGACGATGCGGGAGCGCAGCGCCTCCTCCAGGGAGGTGGTCGTGAACTCGCCGAGGCCCTCGACGGTCTCGATGGCGGCGTCCAGGACGTCCACGGCGTTGTCCTTCAGCTTGGAAACGGCCTTCTCGTCCATCTCCAGCGCATCGTCGGCGACGAAGAGGAAGCCGAGCATGCCCGAGGCCTCACCCAGGACCTGGATGCGCGTCTGGATCAGCGGGGCGGCCTCCGTGAGGATCTCCCGCTCGCGATCGGTCAGCGCCTCGAAGGAGTCAGCCGACACCAGCTCGTCGCGATGCAGGAAGGGAACCAGGCGGCCGCGGAAGTCCTCGCCATCCAGCAGACGAATGTGCTCGGCGTTAATGGCGATGGCCTTCTTCTGATCGAAGCGCGCCGGGTTCGGGTTCACGTCCGAGATGTCGAAAGCCTGGGCCATCTCCTCCATGGAGAAGATGTCGCGGTCCGGAGCAATCGACCAGCCCAGGAGGGCCAGGTAGTTGTTGAGGCCCTCGGGGATCATGCCGGCGGCCTTGTGCAGCAGCAGGTTCGACTCGGGGTCGCGCTTGGAGAGCTTCTTGTTCCCCTCACCCATGACGTATGGTAGGTGACCGAAGCGCGGCATGAACTTCGCGACGCCGATCGCCTCGAGCGCGCGGTACAGGACGATCTGGCGGGGCGTCGAGGAGAGCAGGTCCTCGCCGCGCAGCACGTGGGTGATCTCCATGAGCGCGTCATCGATGGGGTTGACCAGCGTGTAGAGCGGGTGACCGTTGGCGCGCACGATGACGTAGTCCGGCACGGAACCGGCCTTGAAGGTGATCTCGCCGCGGATCAGGTCCGTGAACGTGATGTCCTCGTCGGGCATGCGCAGGCGCAGGACGGGCTCTCGCCCCTCGGCGCGGTAGGCTGCGATCTGCTCGTCCGTCAAGTTGCGGTCGAAGCCGTCGTAGCCGAGCTTGGGGTCCTCGCCCTTGGCGCGGTGGCGCTCCTCGATCTCCTCGGGGGTCGAGTACGACTCGTAGGCGTAACCGGCCTCGAGCAGGCGCGCGGCCACGTCACGATAGATATCCATGCGCTCGCTCTGGCGGTAGGGGCCGTGCGGGCCGCCCTTACCGATACCCTCATCCCAGTCGAGCCCCAGCCACTGCAGGGACTCGATGATCTGGTCGAAGGACTCCTGGGAGTCGCGGGCGGCATCCGTGTCTTCGATGCGGAAGACGAAGGTTCCTCCCGTGTGGCGGGCGTAGGCCCAGTTGAACAGGCACGTGCGGACCATGCCGACGTGAGGGGTTCCTGTGGGCGAGGGGCAGAAGCGGACGCGAACGTCGGCACCGGTGGCAGTTGTTTCACTCATGATTCCTCCATCCTACTCCAGCGGTGGCTGTTGCATTTGCTTGATGGGTGGGCGCGCTGCGACGCGTATCCGTGACACGGATACGCTGGTTGCATCACCGAGATCGGCCCGCGCCGCATCCACCGACTCTTCCAGGAGGACACCGTGTCCGTTCGTCTCTTTTCCGACTCCCACCTCTACCGCACCGGTTCCCTGAAATGGACCGGCATCACGACCGCGAGCGGGGAACCGACGATCGGCGCGTGGGTGGCGGAAATGGACTTCGGGACGGCACCGGAGGTCGCCGATGCAATGAAGGGCGCGATTGACGACGGTCTGCTCGGGTACCAGCCGACCTGGCTGGAGCCGCGCCTGGCTGGGGCGACCGCCGAGTTCCAGAAGCGTCGCTTCGGCTGGGAGGTGGACGCCTCGCACGTGCGTCTCACGGCCTCGGTCCTGCCCGCGCTCGAGGCGACGATCGATCACCTGGTGCGCCCGGGCGCCCCGATCATCGTGCCAACGCCCGCCTACATGCCGTTCCTGACGATTCCGGGCAAGTTCGACCGCCCCGTCATCGAGGTTCCCTCGCTGCGCGGCACGCGCGCCGGAGGCCACGGGTGGGCGCTCGACCTGGAGGGGATCCGCGCCGGGCTCGAGGCCGGGGCCGGCCTGGTCATCCTGTGCAACCCGTGGAACCCGGTTGGCCGCGTCCTGCGCGAGGACGAGCTGCGCGCCCTGCACGACGTGGTTGCCGACTACGACGCCCTCGTGTTCTCCGACGAGATCCACTCTTCCCTGGTGTTGGATGAGTCGATTCCCTTCGTGTCCTACGCTTCTCTCGGCGCCTCGTTTGCCTCCCACACGGTGACCGCGACCGCCGCGTCGAAGGGCTGGAACATCGCGGGCCTACCTTCCGCTCAGGTCATCCTGCCCGACGAGGCGCTGCGGCAGCACTGGGACGTGTTCGCCGCCGACGTGCGCCACGACGCCAACGTTATCGGCACGCTCGGAGCGATCGCCGCCTACGAGCACGGCGACGCCTGGCAGCGCGAGGTCAAGGACCTGATCCGCTCGAACGTGGACCTGGTCGAGCGCGCCCTGGCCGACACCCCGATCGACTTCGTGCGCCCCGAGGGCACGTACCTGACCTGGTGGGGCTTCGAAGGCGTCGACCTGGGACCCCTCTCCCCCGCCGCGACGTTGCGCGAGCGCGCCCACATCGCCGCCAACGAGGGGCGCACCCTGGGCACCGACTACGCCTCGTGGGCGCGTATCAATCTGGCGTGCGCCCCCGACGTGGCCTCGCGGATCGTGGAGCGTGTCCTCGGCCTGCTCTGATCGGTTGTCACGGGCATTTGCCCCCACCGTCGGCCAACATTCCCAAGTCCTCGGCCCGTTCTCTACCGTTGTTAGAGGCATGAGATACGCAGCATTCCTGGGTTTGTTCCCGAGCGTTGTCCTGATCATGGCCGACTGGTAGTTCTGCTGGTGTGAGGCTTGGTGTTCATTGCTGTCGTGCGGGGCTTATCGGTGTTGGACTTCCTCACGACCGAAGGATTCAACCCGATCGGGAGGATTCAACCCGATCGGGAGGATTCAACCCGATCAGAAGGGGTTGAATCTTACCGATCGGGTGTAACACCTCATCGGCAACAAGTGGCATTTCGGATGTCAGGTACGCGCTTCTTCGTGCCGTGCGTGTCATTCCGTCCATCGCCTGCAGAAGTGCACTCAGTGCGGAGGCGTCACGCCGCCCATTCGGGCCACGCGCAGGTTATCGGGCCCACGTGCGTAAGAGAGAGAACACACACCCGCCGGCGGAGCGCGATGGAAACCTTTGAGCACAACAACTTCGCATGCAATTCGATCGCGCAGCCGTTCAACAGCCTCTACAAACGTTGCAATTCCAAGGTTGCTATCTGGTCATGCGACAGCACCCCGGGGGAATTGCATGCGAAATTAAGGCCGCCCCGGCTAGCTTCCACAGCTCTGTTGGAGACTTGGCCTTGTGCGCGCCGCCGACGACGATCCCACCAGCAACGACAATCACCGGACCTTCACAAGCGTTCGCTCATCCCCCTTCCTACATCAACGAGGCCGTGGCCGGGAACGGTGGTTATCCACCTCCCGGCCACGGCCTCGTCTGTGCCGGCACGTTCAGGCGCTCAGGGCCGCCTCGATGCCTGCGACCACGGTCTGGCGGGCGGCAGAGGCTGCCTCGACGACGGCGGTCGGATCCGTGGGCGCGTCGGCGAACGACAGGTCGGAGACGACCGACATTCCGGCGACGCGCACGCCCAGGGCATGCAGCGTGATGGCCTCCATGACGGTTGACATGCCCACGCAATCCACGCCGAGGCCGGCGAGAATGCGGCTCTCTGCCATGGTCTGATACTCGGGGCCTCGCAGGATGCCGTACGTTCCCTCGCGTTGGCACACCCCGCGCAGCGCATCCGTCATCTGCGCATCCCACACGGCCGACACGTCCAAGAACAGCGGCCCGTCGAAGGGCGAGGCACCGCTGACGTTCACATGGTCGGTGATCGCCATGACGTCACCGAGATCCCAGTCTTTCAGGCACCCGTTCGCGTTCGTGAGAACCGCGCGGCTAATACCGGCGGCCACAGCTGCACGGGCCAGGGCAGTGACGGGACGAGGCCCCAGCCCCTCGTAGAGGTGCGTGCGGCCCGTGGCCACGAGGACTACTCCCCTACGCGTCTCGTAGGCGCGAAGCTCGCCGCCGTGACCGTCCGCGACCGGCGCGACGACGCCGGGGATGTCACCCAGGGCAACGGTGGCGACGGGCGCGCCCCAGGCCTCGTCGAGGGCCTCGGCCAGGCCCGAACCAAGCACGACGAGCGCATCCGGGCGTCCCGCAAGGGAGGTGAGGACGCGACCGCCGACCACAGCCTCGTCGTCCAAGAGAGCCTCAGTGAAGCGCGGGTCGACGCTCACTGCTCGCCCTCTTCTGCGCCCTCAGCGTAGGTGCGCGAGGGAAGCTTCTCCTGCGCGCGCACGCGGCCCGCGCTGGTCAGCCAGTAGCCGACGAAGCCCACGACCATCGCCAGGAGGATACCGATGTTGGCGCCCGCCCAGTCACCCTCGCGGCCACCCAGGGGGCCGAGGAGGTAGCCCTGCCAGGACAGCCAGGAGGCCTTCGCGTTCACGACGAGGCCCCAGCCCACGAGCGAGCCGACGATCAGAGAGGCGACGGCACCCCAGTTCACCGAGCCGTAGCGACCCGAGGGGGTGAAGAGCGAGGGTTCGTCGTAGTCCTTGCGACGCAGCGCGATATCCGCGAGCATGACGCCGCCCCACGCGGCGATGACGACGCCCAGGGTCGTGAGGAACGCCGTGAAGGGCGTGAGGAAGGAATCCGCGAAGAACACGACGATGATCGTTCCGACCGTCATGATCGTACCGTCGATGGCCGTGGCAACGGGGCGCGAGACGGGCACGCCCGTGGCCAGCAGCGACAGGCCCGAGGAATAGATGTCCATGACGATGCCGCCAATCAGGCCCAGGATCGCAACCAGAGCAAAGGGCACGAGGAACCAGGTGGGCAACAGCGTCGTGAGCGCGCCAATCGGATCATTACCGATTGCCTCAGAGAGGGACTCGTCGGCCGAGCCAACCAGGAGGATGCCGAAGAAGACGAGGACGACCGTGGGAAGCGCCGCGCCCAGCGTCGTCCAGCCGACCACGCCCCGCGTCGAGGCAGCGCGCGGCAGGTAGCGCGAGTAATCCGCAGCCGCATTGATCCAGCCGAAGCCGAAGCCCACGAGGAGCATGCAGCCCGCGCCGAGCACCGCGGTCAGGGGGGCCGACGGACGCGAGGAGAGGACCGCGAAGTCAATCGTGGGAGCAACCAAAACCAGGTAAATGATCGTCAGGGCTGCGGTGGCCCAGGTGATCCACGTCTGAACCTTCATGATCGCCTCGAAGCCGAGGATGCCCGAGCCGGCCGCCAGGACGACGACGAGGGTCAGCGCGATGATCTGGGCGACGACGTGATTCTTGAAGCCGAGCGCTCCCATGACCGTGGCGGTCGCCTGGACGGCCATGATCGCCAGGAAGGTCTCCCAGCCCACCGTCAGGATCCACGAGATCGCCGCGGAAATCCGGTTGCCGTTGAAGCCGAAGGCCGCGCGCGACAGGACCAGCGTCGGGGCAGAGCCGCGCTTGCCGGCGATGGCGATAAGGCCACACACGACGAACGAGAGCGCGACGCCCACGACGGACACGACGATCGCCTGGGCGAGGGAGAGCCCGAAGCCGAGGACCCACGAGCCCCACGAGATGCCCAGGACCGAGATATTCGCCGCGAACCACGGCATGAACAGGTCAGAGGGTTTTCCCTTGCGTTCGGATTCGGGGATGACGTCCAGGCCGGCCATTTCGACGGCCAGAGCGCCCGATGACTGGGGTTCGCTCACGGTGTGCTCCTATGCGACGGAGATATTGTCAGAACGACGTAATCCTATCACACAGGTCACACGATTAGGCTCGGACGACAGGATTCGTCAGGCGCCCGATCCCCTCGATCTCGATCTCCACGCGGTCACCAGCCTGAACGACCTGCGCACCCGCGGGCGCGCCCGTGGCGATCACGTCGCCGGGTAGCAGCGTCATCTGGTGGGACACGTAGGAGACCAGCTCGAACGGGTTCCAGATCATGTGCGCCGTCGTGCTGTCCTGAGCGATCTCTCCGTTCAGGTAGGAACGGATCGCCAGGTTCGTGACGTCAAGGGTAGGGTCGACCGTGATCCACGGTCCCAGCGGGCACGCCGAGTCGAAGGACTTACCGCGCGACCAGGGGCCGCCCGTCATCGCGTCGCGGGCGGTCGCATCGTTGGCGATCGTGTAACCGAGGATCACCTGCGGCGCGTCCGAGGCGCTCACGTCCTTAGCCAGAGACTTGATGACAATCGCGAGCTCGCCCTCGAAGGCGACCTTGTTCGACCAGGCGGGGATCGCGATCGGATCGTCGGGGCCCACGACCGAGGTGTTGGCCTTCAGGAAGATCGGCGGCTCGGGGCGCTCGTCAGCCGGAATCGGGGTGTCCGAGTAGTTGTCGCCGATGCCCACAACCTTCGAGCGCGGGATCACCGGGGAGAGCAGGCGGACCTCGTCCAGCTCGTAGATCTGGCCGGAGGGTTCCACGGGCGAGAACAGCGGGTCGCCCTTGAGCCCCACGATCCTCGTCGAGCCCTCCTCGAGGGCACCGTAGACCGGGTTCGTACCATCGGAAAAACGTGCGATTCTCATGCCGGTAGCCTAACGCAGCCTCGCGCGCGCCGCGCCGAGCAGCGCCGACATACACGACGCCGGGTGCGCGAGGCACGACATGTGCCCGGCGCACCCGGCGAGGTGGTCGGCAGCTATTACTTCTTCTTGTGCTTGGGACGCTTCCAGACGCTGCCGGGAACGTCGCCGGGCAGCAGCGGGTTCTTCTCGCCCACGAAGACGGGTTCCTCGATGCCGCCTCGACGCTGCGTCTCGTAGTCGCGCAGCGCGCCGAGCACCCAGCGGGCCAGGAAGACCAGGGCGACCAGGTTCGTGATCGTCATGACCGCCATCGCGATGTCGACGGCGTTCCACACGACGTCCAGGGTCAGCAGCGCGCCGATCGTCGCAGAGAGCACGCACACGACGCGCACGGTCCAGCTCGCCCAGCGCGCGTCACCGAAGACGAAGGACATGTTCGTGTCGGAGTAGACGTAGGCGGCGATGATCGAGGAGTAGGCCAGGACGAAGATGAGGATCGCCATGGGGACGATCGTCCACGCGCCCAGCTCGTGGGCCACGGCCAGGGTCGTCAGGTTGGAGGGGTTGACGTCCGCGCCGGCCCAGAGCTTGTCGGCTGCGATGAGGATGGCGAAGTCGGGCGCGGTGCACACGACGCGGGTGTCGATGAAGACGCCCAGGGACTGGATGAGGCCCTGGCGCACCGGGTGGGACACGGTCGCGGTCGCGGCGGCGTTGGGAGCGGTACCCTGGCCGGCCTCGTTGGAGAAGAGGCCGCGCTTGGTGCCGTTGACCATCGCGGCGATGATGCCGCCGCCCAGGCCGCCGACGGTGGCGTCCACGGAGAAGGCGGAGGTGAAGATCTGGCCCAGCACGGTGCCGAACTGCGTGATGTTCATGAGGCAGACGATGGCGACCATAATGACGTAGACGGTCGCCATGATCGGGGCCATCCACTCGGTGACGCGGGCGACGGTGCGGATGCCGCCGAAGATGACCATCGCGGAGAAGACGAAGATGAGGCCGGCGACCGTGAGCTGGGCGGCGGAGAAGCCGCCCGCGCCGGGCAGGGGCTGCTTGGCGGCCTCCCCGAAGGCGCTCGTGAGCGTGCCCGCAATCGCGTTGGACTGCACGGACGTGATGACGACGCCGCAGGTCACTACCGTGATGACGGCGAAGACGTTGGCCAGGACGCGGTTCTTCATGCCGCGCTTGATGTAGTAGGCCGGGCCGCCGCGGAAGGAACCATCGGAGTGCTTCACCTTGAAGATCTGGGCCAGCGTCGCCTCGAAGAACGCGGTCGCCATGCCGACCAGGGCCACGACCCACATCCAGAAGATCGCGCCCGGGCCGCCAAACATAAGCGCCGCGGCCACGCCGAACACGTTGCCGATGCCCACGCGCGCGGCCAGTGAGATCGCGAAGGCCTGGAAGGAGGAGATGCCGCCGTCGGCTCCCTTGCGCGATCCGAGAACCGTGCGCACCATCTCCGGGAAGAGACGCAGCTGCACGGCGCGGGAGACGACCGTCAGGACGAGGCCCACGCCGATCAGGATAAAGATCGTCAGGTGCATCGTGATCCAGTCAGCGATGTGCTGCTCGATCTGGGCAATGTGTTCCACAGGAGCCTCCCGGGGTGTCTATCGACGAGGCCATGGTTGCGTCGCGGGGCCTCGCGCGCTTCGCGGGACGCACCCGCGCGTTGTAATGGGACCCGTTCATCTTGCCACAGGGCTTCGCGCCTGGCAGGCGACGTCTCGCCACGCGCATGGCCACCCGTGAGCACGGACTCCGCCCCGGCCTCGTCGATGAGCTGCGGGAAGGGCCCGGCGGTGCGGGGACGCAGACGTGGGCGCACTCTGGGACAATGGGAGTATGAGCGCGACTTTGAACGAGATCCTGGACGACCTGGAGGACGAGGGCCGCCTAGGCGACGACGATGCCCTGTACGAGGCCTTCGTGTCGTGGGCGCAGGGAACCGGGCGTCCGCTCTACCCCCACCAGGAGGAGGCCCTGGTCGAAATCCTGGCGGGTAACCACGTGATTGCGGCGACCCCCACGGGGTCGGGCAAGTCGATGATCGCGCTGGCCGCGCACTTCACGTCGATGGCACACGGGGGTCGGTCCTACTACACGGCGCCACTCAAGGCCCTGGTGTCGGAGAAGTTTTTCGATCTGGTGTCCCTGTTCGGCGCGGATAACGTCGGTATGGTGACCGGCGACGTATCCCTCAACGCCGACGCGCCCATCATCTGCTGCACGGCCGAGATCCTCGCGAACCAGTCGCTGCGCGAGGGGCCCACGCTGGACGCGGACATGATCGTCATGGACGAGTTCCACTTCTACGGGGACCGTCAGCGCGGCTGGGCATGGCAGGTGCCGCTCCTGGAGCTGAGGACCCCGCAGGTGGTCGCGATGAGCGCGACGCTGGGCGACACGACGCGTTTCGAGCGCGCGTGGAAGGAACGCACCGGGCGCGGCGTGTCCCTCATCGACGACGCGGAACGCCCCGTGCCCCTCGAGTTCGAGTACGTTGTGGACCGCCTGCCCGACACGGTCGAGCGGCTGCTGGGCGAGGGCCGCTGGCCCGTCTACATCGTGCACTTCTCCCAGCGCGACGCCGTGGCGACCGCGCAGTCGTTTGATCGTTCCTCGCTGATTTCTCCCGAGCAGAAGAAGGCGATCGCCGCGCAGCTGGCGGGCGTGTCGTTTACGAAGGGCTTCGGGCAGACCCTGAAGTCTCTGCTCGCGCAGGGCATCGGCGTGCACCACGCGGGCATGCTGCCGCGCTACCGCCGCCTCGTCGAGCGCCTCACGCAGGCGGGCCTGCTGCCGATCGTGTGCGGCACGGACACCTTGGGCGTGGGCATCAACGTGCCGATCCGCACGGTGCTGATGACGTCGCTCGTCAAGTACGACGGGCGCCGCATGCGTCACGTGAGCGCGCGCGAGTTCCACCAGATCGCGGGCCGCGCGGGCCGCGCCGGCTTCGACACGGTCGGTTTCGTGCGCGTCCTGGCCCCCGAGCACGAGGTCGACGCCGCCCGCGAGCGCGCACGCCTGAGCGCCGCACAGGAGGCCGCACGCGACGCCCGCGAGGCCAAGCGCGCCGCGAAGAAGTCCGCGAAGAAACGCAAGGGCCCGGGCGAGGGCGAGATCTCGTGGACGCGCTCGACCTTCGAGCGCCTGGTGGATGCGGCTCCCGAGCAGCTCACCAGTCGCTTCGAGATGACGCACGCGATGGTCCTCAACGTGCTGGCCGGTGCGCCTACGGCCGGGCGTGACCCGGGCGAGCACCTCGTGTGGCTGGCGCGCAACAACGACGATCCGCCCACGGATCGCAACCCGCACCTGCGCCGCCTAGGTGAGATCTACACGTCGATGAAGCAGGCGGGCGTCGTCGAGCACGTGTCTTCAGCCGAGGCCTCGGCGTCGGGTGAGCCTCGCCTGCGTGCGGCCACCGACCTGCCGGATGACTTCGCGCTCAACCAGCCGCTCTCCCCCTTTGCGCTGGCGGCTCTCGAACTGTTGGATCCGGAGTCCCCGACCTTCGCCCTGGACGTCGTCTCGGTCATCGAGTCGGTCCTGGAGGATCCGCGCCCGCTCCTGTTCGCGCAGGAGAAGGCCGCGCGCGCCGAGGCCGTGGCCGCGATGAAGGCGCAGGGCATGGAGTACGACGAGCGCATGGCCGCCCTCGAGGAGGTCACGTGGCCGCGCCCGCTGGCCGATCTGCTGGGGGACGCGTTCGCGGTGTACCTGCACGCGAACCCGTGGATCGAGGATCAGGAGATTTCCCCGAAGTCGGTCGTGCGCGAGATGATCGAGAACGCGCTGACGTTCACGGGGATCGTGGGCCGCTACGACGTGGGCCGCTCCGAGGGCATCGTGCTGCGCTACCTGACGGACGCGTACCGGGCGCTGCGCCAGATCGTGCCGGACGAGCTGATGACGGACGAGCTGCGTTCGATCATTGCGTGGCTGTCGGCGCTGATCCGCGCGGTCGACTCCTCGCTGCTGGACGAGTGGGAGGCCATGTCCACGGGTCAGGCCCTCCCCGCGTCCGATGGCGACGGTACGGAGGGTGCCGAGCTCGCGTTTGGCGCCCGGGAGGACGGGACCGTTCCCTTCAGCGCGAACCGTCACGCGTTCCGCACGGCGATCCGTGGTGCCCTGTTCGAGCGCGTGGAGGCGATGAGCCGCGACAACGTCGAGGCCTTGGCGCGTCTGGACGAGGCCTCGCGCACCCCGGTGGTCGCCCCGTGGGGCGAGGACGAGTGGGACGCGGTGCTCGAGCGCTACTGGGCGGAGCACGAGTGGATCGGCATCGACCAGCGTGCGCGCGCCCTGTCACTGTGTTCCCTGAACGAGGCCCCGACCCGCGAGGACGTGCTGGAGCTGGCCCCCGCTGTGGTTTCGTCGGATGTCGAGCGCGCCCAGGTGGCGCGCATCGAGGCGATCGCGGACGCGATGGATCAGGCTGCGGCGGGCACGTTCTGGCTGGCTACGCAGATCCTGTTCGACTCGGATGAGGACATGGACTGGCGCATCGTCGCCCTCGTGGACGTGCCCGCCTCGGACGAGGCGAACCGCGTTGCCCTGGCGACGGTCACGGTCGGGCCGCGCTAGGGTTCGTCACCCCACCTTCACCGCGTGGGCGAAACAGCGGCCCTCAGTCGCTGCTGTGTAGATCCCACGGCCGATCCGGATGCGCCTTGGACATGGGCCGCTCTCCGATCTCCTCCTGGAGGCGCACGAGATATCCGTCGGGGTCCTGGATGAGGAACTGCCGGACGCCGATCTCCACATCGCCCGCCCGGTACCACTTCTCTTCGGGTTCAACAAAGATCGGCCACTGCGCCTGCGTGAGGCGCTCCCACGCGGCGTCCAGAGGTGCAACCTGGATCTCGAGGTTGATCCCGCGACCGAGTGGGGCCTCAAGCGTGCCGGTCGCCCACGTCCTGCCTTGGTTGATCTGGTCGAGCATCAGGTGCGCGCTACCTAAAACGAGGTATCCGAATCCCTCTTCGGGACGCTCGTATCTCAGAGAGAAGCCAACGAGGTCGCACCAGAATCGTTTGGAGGCCTCGTAGTCCGTGACTGCAAGTTCTGGAACGAGGCCGGGTTCGCTGCTCATTGCCTCACTCTAGCAACCCCATACGGGACTGTGTCCGGGAGACGCACAGACCGTCAGCGCCGAGACGCCTTGCGAATCAGCCAGTCCGCGCCCGCGAAGAGCGCCATGAAAAGCAGGGCACCGATCAGGATCGCGACGATGTTGATGGCGACCTGCGCGTAGCCGATGCGCCAGACGTTCACGAAGCCGTAGGGGTATTGGTGCGTGAAGGAGCCTCGCACGAGCGTGTACGCCACCCACGCGACCGGAATCAGCAGGGCGCGTCCCAGCGTCGCCCACGTAATGCCGCCGCGCGGACCCGCGAGCGCAGCAGTCCCCACGAAGGCGGCGGGGACAACGATATGTTGCAGCGGGTTGGTGACGAGCGCGAAGCCGGAGAGGACCTCGTAGGGGCCGATGAGGATCGCATAAACGATGGCGGTCACGGTGATCATCATGAGCGCGCACAGGTGCGTGGCCCTCCCCCACGCCCCGACGCGGCCTCGGCGCGCGAGGAGGGTCGAGATGATCGCAACCATGATGTTGGATAGCTCGGTGAAGTAGGACAGGCAATTGATGAGACGCTCGGGCGCACCCGCCCAGCCGTGAGCGGCGCCTGCAAACAGGCCCTCCTCGACGTATGTCGGCGCAGCGTAGCCATCGAAGGCCGTAATGATGAGGGTGGCAGCGACGCCCGCCCAGGCGAGGGCGGCAACCACCCAGTAGGCGGCGCGCCCGCGGCGGCTTAGTTCAGTCATGTCAACCATATGATCTCGTATCTCACGGAAGCAAACAGCGGTTATTGAAACAGGTCTGAGTGGGATCCCGTACGAATTGCCGTCACGACGCAGATCTCCGGCTCATCCAGATAAATCAACAGCCAATCTGGCCGAATATGACATTCACGAAAACCCGCATAGTTCCCAGTCAGGAGATGATCCCTCCGCTGGGGAGGCAACACTTCACCCGCAAGAATGAGGTCAATGACCGCTTCAAGCTCCTTGATAGGAAGCCCTCGTTTACGAGCCCTCTTCAAATCCTTCTTGAATTGACTGGTCATCACGAGGGCACGCTGGCCCCGCTGAGGCTCACTCATCATCGACATCCGCGAACGCTTGTGCCGCGGACGCGTAACGGGTAGCGGCAACACGCCCTGCGGCGATGTCGCGAGCCTCGCGCATAGCTAGCTCAGTTTCAGCGTTATAGCGAGGTTGGCGCAAGTCGAAGGGCAAGCCGCCCTCCATGATCGACTTATGAAGGAATACATTGACAGCATCCGTGAGGTTCATGCCGAACTGGGCATACACCCTCTCAGCTTCTTCCTTCACACTTGGATCCACACGCATGTTCAGCGTCGCCGTTTTCATATCGCCACACCTTTCAGACGAATGTACGACTTTCATTGTACAACGCCCATCAGATGTGTGACAGATGCCTGAGTATGCACGGGTATCGACTGGATTCCCGCAATTGAAGTCGGCATGCTCAAACAGCCGAGTCGGAGTTTAAATCCGGCCGGGGTCAGACCTGGGCGAGGTCCGTGACCTCAGCATCCGTCAGCTCGACGAGGTCGAGGGGGCTCAGTTCGACGCTCAGGCCTCGGCGCCCGCCCGAGACGATCATGGTCTCGTGGTCCAGGCACGCCGAGTCGATGAACAGCCGGTGCGCAGTGGTTTGCCCGAGTGGGCTGATCCCGCCCACGACGTAGCCGGTGCGGCGCTGTGCGACGGCAGGGTCGGCCATGGCGGCGCTCTTCGCACCTGCGGCCTTGGCGATCAGTTTCATGGACAGGTGAGCCAGGGCGGGCACGCAACCGACGACGAACTCGCCGGTGGGCTCCAGGCGTACCATGAGCGTCTTAAACGCTTGGGTGGGGTCAATGCCCAGTTTTTCAACGGTTTCTTCACCGAACGCCCGGGCGGCCGGGTCGTGCTCGTACTCGTGGATGGTAAAAGCAACGCCGGCCGCCGTGAGCGCCTCGATGGCGTGGGTGGGGCCGCCGCCGTGTTCTTTGTTGTGTTTCCGAGCCATGACCCCAGTGTAGGACGCGTCAGAGGATGGATGCGCTCGGGTCGTCGATGACGGCCTTGCCGAAGGGGAAGCAGGTGATCGGGATCATCTT
>JAHYYD010000219.1 GCA_019425105.1 Actinomycetota bacterium | reverse complement strand
GGGATATTCCCGACAACGTGCGCAACGTCCTGGTCATCATGACCGACCAGCACCGCACCGACACGATCGGCTGCCTGGGCAACCCCCACGCACGCACCCCCGTCATCGACGCGATGGGCGAATCGGGCTTCGCCTTCACACACTGCTTCACCCCCACGGCTATCTGCACGCCGGCGCGCGCCTCGCTGCTCACCGGCAAGCGCCCAGGTAAGCACCAGGTGCTGGCCAACCCCGAATGGAACATCGCCTACCAGGTCTCGATCCCCGAGGGGACATGGACGTACACGCAGGAGCTGCGCGACGCCGGATACAACGTCGGCATCGTCGGCAAGTACCACTGCGGCTACAACCTGCCCGACAAGTTCGGCGCGGACGACGACACCTACTGGGGAGCCGAAAACCCGGTGGCCAACGAAAAGTACGTCGCCTGGCTCGAGGCCAACAACCTCCCGCCCGTGCGCGCACACGACCTGTGGCGCGGCAAGCTGCCCGGTGGGCGCGACGGGCACATCATCGCCGCACGCCTCGATCAGCCCGAGGAGGCCACCTTCGAGCGCTTCCTGGCAGACCGAGCGATCGAGAAGCTGCGCGAGTACGCCGCGGACTGGAAGGACTCTTCTCAGCCCTTCTGCCTCGACGTGCATTTCTTTGGCCCCCACCTGCCCTACTTCCTGCCCGACGAGTGGTTCGACCTCATCGACCCCAATGACGTCGAGCTGCCGGAAAACTTCGGCGACTCCCTGATTGGTAAGCCCCCGATTCAGGAGAACTACGCGACCTACTGGTCCACGTCCTCGTTCACGAACGAGCAGTGGAAGAAGCTCATCGCGGTCTACTGGGGTTACACGGCCATGATCGACTTCGAGATCGGACGCATCATGGACGTGGCGCGCGAGCTGGGCATCCTGGACGACACGGCGGTGTTCTTCTGCGCGGACCACGGCGAGTTCACGGGCTCGCACCGTCTCAACGACAAGGGCCCGATGATGTATGACGACATTTACAACGTCCCCTTCATCGCCCATATCCCCGGCGTGTCCACGGTGGGCCGCTCGGACGCGTTCGTCTCCCTCATCGACCTGCCGGCCACGGTCCTGGACATCGCGGGCTTGGACACCTCGCTTGTCGAGGACGGCCGCTCGATCGTGGACCTGACGCGCGGGCAGGACGTCGAGGGCTGGCGCGAGGACATCGTGTGCGAGTTCCACGGCCATCACTTCCCCCTCCAGCAGCGCATGCTGCGCACGCGGGATTTCAAGCTCGTCATCAACCCCGAGTCGATCAACGAGCTCTACGACCTGCGCCTGGATCCGGCCGAGATGAACAACGTGTACACCGTGCCCGTCTACGACGAGATCCGTAGGGAGTTGGCCACGAACCTGTACCTGCAGCTGCGTGAGCGCGGGGACCACTCCTTCGCCAAGTGGATGGCGGCGATGACGGACTTCGACATCCCGCTGGTGAACACGGCTCGATCCGACCTCGACGAGGTCACGAGCGACTGACGCAACGCCTCGGCGGCGGGAGGGCACTCACATCCCGCCGCCGAGGCAATCGCGCGCCCTGCACACTCCACGCAGTGATGCGTATCATAGAAACTAACAACGAGGCCAGAGCGCACTGAGCGGACACCAACGATGATGCGTCGGGAAGGAGAGACATGCACTACCCCACCCGCAGCCCCCTGCCGACCCTGGAAGACCGCATCGTCGCTCACCTGGCCAAAGCCCCGGCCACACGCTCCCAGCTGTGCGACGCGCTCGACACCTCGCGCACAAATCTGGGCCGCGCGCTCACCACTCTCCTCGACGAGGGATCGGTGACGCCGGTGCGCACGAACGCCCCCGGGCGAGGCCGTCCCACCCAGCTCCTCACCCTCAACTCCTCGGCCGCCCACTGTGTCGGCCTCAACGTCACGCGTACGTCATGCGCGGGCGTCATGCTCTCGCGCAGCGGCACCGTCTTGGCCGCCGTCCACATCGTCTCCCCCGCCTCTCCATCCCTGCAGCTCTCTCTCGAGCAAACCTGCGAGGCCCTGGCCGCGAGCGCCGCCCGCCAGGGTATTGACGCCTCGACGGTGCGTGCGGTGGGTGTGGGCGTTCCCATTCCGATGGGGCGTAACGCCAGGTTGTCCTCGGATGCGTACCCGAGCGTGGAGGAACTTGCCACGCTGACGCGTCGTTGGTGGTCTCCGGCTCCGGTGGTTGATAACACCGTCCGGATGGCGGCTCTTGCTGAGGCTATGTGGGGCGCGGGGGCTGACATGTCGTCGTTCATTTACCTGCGTTTGTCGGGTGGCGTGGGCGGGTGCGTCGTCTCCGATTTTCGGCTCGTTGGTGGAGCGGGTGGCTTGGCCGGCGAGCTGGGCCATATGACGGTGGGTGCCAACGACTCTCCGTGTGCGTGCGGCAAGCGTGGGTGTTTGGAGACGCTGGCGTCTGTGCCTGCACTGTGTGAGAGCGCTGGGGTTCGCGATGTTACGGAACTACGAGCAGCTGTCTTGGCGGGAGACGGCCGCGCACGCCAGGCCCTGGAGCGGGCGGCGGAGGCTGTCGGCTATGTTTTGGGCTCGGCCGCGCTCCTCATTAATCCGCGAGCCATCATCGTGGCGGGTGAGGTCGTCGACGCATTTCCTTCTCTGCGCACTAAGATTGCCGCCTCCATGTACAAAGAACTCCTTCCCGTGATGGAGTGGGACATCGATGTCGTCGGTGCCTCGCTGGGACCCCTGGGGGCCGCTCAAGCCAGCGCGTATGTCGCGGCCCGCTCCTCCGAGGCTGAGACACCGGATACCCCTCACCCCGAGGGCACCCCAGCGCGCGAGGCACCCTCGGCCTCGTCGATGAGTGAGGGCACGCGGCGAGAGGCCAGGCCGTGACACGTCCTCTCCCCTTTTCTGTGGTCACGAAGCCGACGGGTGCCGCCTGCAACCTGGATTGCCAGTACTGCTTTTTCCTGTCTAAGGAGCTGCTGTACAACGCGGCCGCGCAGACCATGTCGGAGCAGACGCTTGAGCGCTACGTGGAGGCGTTCCTCGAGTCGAGCCCCGACGGCGAGGTCACGATGCTCTGGCAGGGCGGGGAACCGACCCTGCGAGGCCTCGGATTCTTCGAGCGGCTCATGGAACTGTGCGATCGCTATCGACGCCCAACCCAACGCGTGCGCCATGCCCTGCAAACGAACGGCACGCTGGTGACCGACGAATGGGCGCGCTTTTTCGCAGACCACAACTTCCTCGTGGGTGTGTCCATCGACGGGCCCGCTCCCCTGCACGACGCCTACCGACTCAACCGCGGAGGGCGCGGCACGCACGCGATGGTTGTGCGCGGCTGGGAGGCACTCGCCCACGCGGGCGTAGAGACGAACATCCTGTGCACGGTCAACGCCGCGAACGAGGACCACGGGGAGCAGGTGTACCACTACTTCCGCGACGACCTCGGTGCCCGCTACCTTCAGTTCATTCCCATCGTGGAGCGCGTACGCGCCGCCGACCTGGCCCAGGCTGAGCGCGGCTGGCGTTCCGGGACCTCTGCGCTCCTGTACCGCCAGGACGGGGACTGCGTCACCAGCCGTTCCACGTCCCCCGCTTCCTACGGGCGTTTCCTGTGCGAGGTGTTCGACCAGTGGCTGGCCG
>JAHYYD010000218.1 GCA_019425105.1 Actinomycetota bacterium | reverse complement strand
GTGGGCAGCATGCGGGTCATGCCCTCGAGCATGCCCAGGCCTGCGCGCAGGACGGGGACCACGATCGGGCGAGGCTCGGAGAGCTTCAGGCCGACCGTGGGGGCAACGGGGGTCTCGATGGGGGTCTCGGTGACGGCCACCTCGCGGGTCGCCTCGTAGGCGAGCAGAGTGACCAGTTCGTCCACGAGCTGGCGGAACGTCGCCGACGGCGTTTCGCGATCGCGCAGAACGGTGAGCTTGTGGGTGATCAGGGGGTGATTGGCAACGTGGAGGCGCATGGTTATAGGCTACCTTGTCCGCCGGTGGATGTGCACCCTGGTGCGTCGGGGACGAGGCCGTGGCCGGTCAGCTCTGATCCGCGCGACTGTCGGTGGGGTGGGCACCGCGTCCGGATCCGGGCAACGTCGACTCACGCGTCACATGAAGCTCACAAGCCACTGTGGACTCCAACTATCCCAACACTGATTTGGCCGGTAAGCTAGTAGTGTGACCGTGAATGAGCAGTACCGCGAAGCAATGGGGAAGGCCCTTTTCCTGGCCAACCGCGCCCGCGAGACGGGAGATGTCCCCGTCGGGGCCGTCGTCGTCGACGAAAACGGCCGGATCATCGGCCGCGGGTGGAACTGCCGCGAGGCGCACCACGATCCCGCTGGTCACGCCGAAATTGTCGCGCTGCGTGAGGCTGGTCGCGCCAGGGGAACCTGGCGTCTGACGGGCTGCACGCTCGTCGTCACCCTCGAACCTTGCACGATGTGCGCGGGTGCCATTCTCGCCTCCCGCGTCGACCGCGTTGTCTTCGGCGCGTGGGACCCGAAGGCAGGTGCCGCTGGCTCCCTGCGCGACGTCCTGCGCGACGCCCGCATGCCCCACCCGACCGAGGTGATCGGCGGAGTCCTCGCCCAAGAGGCCGCCATGCAGCTGCGTTCCTTTTTCCTCGGTTGCCGCAGTGCCGACGAAATGCCCGTCGTCCAGGCCCCCGTCCACGAGCCCGACGCTATCCCCGCGCCCCCCGTTGTCCCCTACGAGGAGGACGAGGTGCCCGCGGCGGTCCGCGCCGAGAAGCCCGCGCTCGAGAATGCGCCTCGCCACGAGGGCGTTCCCGCTCAGCTCGTGACGCCCGAAGCCCCCGAAGCCCCGGTCTCCGCTGCTGCGGTCTCCTCTGCTCCGGCGGCACCCTCGCACTCCGCACACACGCCCAGCCGTCACCGTGGCACGCAGGCCTCGCCCCTGCCTCGTCGGGCGGGCCGCCCCTTCTCCGAGCGCGTCTCCGGCAACGCCGACAACCCCGCCGACATCCCCGCGGGCGAAAGTGTTGCGCCCGCGCCGCAGACCCCGCCCTCGCAGCCGCCCTATCGCAGCGCCGCCCCCGTCATGCCCGCCGTGTCGCCCGACACCACACGCGGCCCCGTCACCAAATCCGTCCCCCAAATCCGCCCCGTCCACGTGCGCCCCACCGCGACCGTGCCCGAAGGGCTCTACACGCCCGCGCAGCCCGGCCGCCCGCTCGCCCAGCCGCTGCGTGAGAGTACGCCCCGGCCTCCGGTCCCCGCGCCCGCGACCGTCGCGGACGAGCCGATTCCCGCGCCGCCCGTATTCCCCCAGCGTGCCCAGAAGCGTGTGAACGAGCGCCCGCAGCGTCCCCTCCCGCAGGCGTTCGAACCCGAGCCCGCGCGGCGCGTCGACTACGAGCTCTCCCCGCGCCAGTTCAACGACGTCGACCCCATTACCTCCGGGATCCGCGTGCGCCGCTCCGGGCGTCGCCGCGGCAACGCCCGCCATTGACATGATTCCCGCACGCGTCATCACTGTCTCCGACCGCTGTTCCGCCGGCGTCGCCGAGGACCTCTCCGGGCCCCTGGCCGCGCGCCTCCTCGCAGACCACGACATCGAGGCGTCGGTCGAGATCGTCCCCGACGAGGTCGACGCCATCCGCGCAGCGATCACCGCAGCCGTCGAGGACGGCGCCCGCTTCGTCTTCACGACCGGCGGCACCGGCCTCGCGCCCCGCGACGTCACCCCCGAGGCGACCGAGCCGCTCCTCGTGACGCGCATCGATGGCCTCGCCGACGCGATTCGGCGCCGCGGTGAAGAGAAGGTCGTCTCCGCCGCCCTCTCGCGAGGCCTCGTCGGCGTGACCGCGCGTTCGCCCGAGGGCGCCCTCGTCGTGAACGCCCCCGGCTCCCGCGGAGGCGTCACCGATGCCGTGACCGTCATCGGCCCGCTCGTCGCCCACATCATCGACCAGCTCGCGGGCGGCGACCACCCGCGAGCCTGATCAACCCGCTGATACGACGAGGCCGCCCGGCGCGTGCGCTTCGGGCGGCCTGCGTACGTGACGGCGTACGTTTCGGGGCGTCTCAGTCCTTCGGGTCCTCCGGGCGCACCCAGTCGCCGCTGCGGCCACCCGACTTCGCCACGATCTTCGCCTCGCGGATGCGGGCCGAGCGATCCACACCCTTGACCATGTCCACGATCGCGAGAGCCGCCACCGTCACCGAGGTCAGCGCCTCCATCTCCACGCCCGTGCGGTCAGCCGTGCGCACGGTCGCGCGAATCGCCACGTGATCGTCCTCCAGGCTCAGGTCCACCGCGCAGCCGTGCACGCCGATCGTGTGTGCGAGGGGCAGCAGCTCGGGGACGCGCTTCGCCGCCGAAATGCCGGCCACGCGCGCCACCGCCAGGACGTCGCCCTTCGGGACTGTGCCGTCACGCAGGGCTTGCATGACCTCGGGCGAACAATCCACGCGGCACACGGCGCTCGCCTGGCGCACCGTCGGATTCTTCGCGGTCACGTCCACCATGTAGGCGGCACCGTCCTCGTTCAGGTGTGTAAATTTCACGGATTTCCTTTCGTTATGTCTGAGCAGCGGGGTGAGCTCTTATGGGCAGCGGGGTCAGCCTACGAGCGGGACGACCGCCAGCTCCTGGCCCGCCTCGACTGTCTCGATCTCCGGCGCGACCACGCCGATTGCCTCCGCGTTCGCCAGCGAAGCCACCAGGTGCGACTTCGACCCCAGGGAGTGCACCGGCTCCACCCAGCGGGTCCCGGCCTCGTCCCCGGTGCGGGCCCCGGCCTCGTGCCCGGGGGCGGAGACGAAGCGAAGCGGGATGAACTGCGTCTTTCCGGACGGGGAGTCCCACCTGGTGCGCGCGCGGGCGTGGATGCCGCTCGGGGCGGTCGCGCCGCGCTCGGGGGCGACGAGGCCCGACATGACCGCCAGCGCACCCGCGACGTACATGTGGAACGTCGTAAAGACCGACACCGGGTTGCCCGGCAGGCAGATGATCGGCGTCTCGCGGCCGCCCGGGCCCACCGGCGTGGACCCCACGCCCTGCGGGCCGCCCGGCTGCTGAGCGACGTGGTGGAATCCTGCGTCCGTGCCGAGGGTGAGACGCACGACCTCGTACGCGCCCGCCGAAATGCCGCCGGCGGTCAGGACCAGGTCGGCCTCGGGTGCCGTGTCGAGGGCGTGGCGCAGTTCGGCCGGGGTGTCACCCGTGCGCAGGTGAGCGACGACCTGCCCGCCGGCCTCCTCGACGAGGCCGCGCAGCAGGATGCCATTCGAATCGGGAATCTGGCCGCGCTCGAGGGCCTCGCCGGCGCGCTTGAGTTCCGTGCCCGTCGACACGACGATGACGCG
>JAHYYD010000217.1 GCA_019425105.1 Actinomycetota bacterium | reverse complement strand
GCAAAAAAGCCTGTATTCATGCGGGTTTTCGCCGTTTCGAGCGTCATTCCCACTCGATGGTGGCCGGGGGCTTGGAGGTCACGTCGAGGACGACGCGGTTGACCTCGGGCACCGAGTTGGTGATGCGGGTCGAGATGCGGGCCAGGACGTCGTAGGGCAGGCGCGTCCAGTCGGCCGTCATCGCGTCCTCGGAGGACACGGGGCGCAGCACGATCGGGTGACCGTAGGTACGGCCATCACCCTGGACGCCCACGGAACGAACGTCGGCGAGCAGAACCACCGGGCACTGCCAGATCTCCTGATCCAGGCCGGCCGCCGTGAGCTCCTCGCGGGCGATCAGGTCGGCTGCGCGCAGGATGTCCAGGCGCTCGCGCGTGACCTCGCCAATGATGCGGATGCCCAGGCCGGGGCCCGGGAAGGGCTGGCGGTTCACCAGGTAGTCGGGCAGGCCCAGCTCGCGGCCGACCGCACGCACCTCGTCCTTGAACAGGGTGCGCAGGGGCTCGACCAGCTCGAAGGTCATGTCCTCGGGCAGGCCACCCACGTTGTGGTGGCTCTTGATGTTGGCCGCGCCCTCGCCGCCGCCGGACTCGACGACGTCGGGGTACAGGGTACCCTGGACGAGGAACTTCACCTCGCCGCCGGCGGCGCCAACCTCTTCGATGACCTGCTTCTGGGCGGCCTCGAAGGAGCGGATGAACTCACGGCCGATGATCTTACGCTTCGCCTCAGGCTCGGTGACGCCGGCCAGGGCGGACAGGAAGCGCTCGGACTCGTCGCAGGTGATGACGCGGATGCCCATGCCGCGCGCGTAGTCGTTCTCGACCTGCTCGCGCTCGCCCGCGCGCAGCAGGCCGTGATCGATGAAGAAGCAGGTCAGCTGATCGCCGACAGCCTCGTGCACGAGGGCCGCGGCCACGGAAGAGTCCACGCCGCCGGACAGGGCGCAGATGACCTGCGCGTCGCCGACCTGCTCACGGATCTTCTCAACCTGCTCGTCCACGATGGAACCGGCGGTCCACGTGGGTTCCAGGCCAGCACCCTTGTAGAGGAAGTTCTTCAGGGCGTCCTGGCCGAACTGGGAGTGGCCCACCTCGGGGTGCCACTGCAGGCCGTAGAGGCGACGCTCGCGCGACTCGAAGGCCGCGACGGGGGTCTCTGCGGTGGAGGCGGTGACGGTGAAGCCCTCGGGCGCGCCCTGGACGGCATCGCCGTGGCTCATCCACACGATCTGGTCGTCGGGGGTGCCGCCGAACAGGCAAGAGTCGCCGGCCACGGTGGCCTCGGTGTGTCCGTACTCGCGAGTGCCCGTGCGCCCGACGGTGCCGCCGAGGGCGTGAGCCATGGTCTGGAAGCCGTAGCAGATGCCCAGGACGGGCACGCCGGCCTCGAAGATCGCGGGATCGACGGAGGGCGCACCCTCCTCGTACACGGAGGACGGGCCGCCGGACAGGATGATGGCGGCGGGCTCCTTGGCGAGCATGTCCGCCACACTCATGGTGTGGGGGACGATCTCGGAGTAGACGTTGGCCTCACGCACGCGGCGCGCGATCAGCTGGGCATACTGCGCGCCGAAGTCGACGACGAGGACGGGATGCATGTCAGAAGCGTTCACCCTGCCAATGGTACCCGCGCGCGCCCCGCCCCGTCGCACTCCATTACGCATGTCACCACTGCGCACGCCGGATACAGCGACGGCCCCGCCCCCGGGTGGGGACGAGGCCGACTCGCGTGACGCTGGAGCGCGCGGCTCAGCGGAAGATGGAGCGCAGCACCGGGAAGGCTCCGGTGGCCACGGCGGCCTTGACCAGGTCACCGATGATGAAGGGAATGAAGCCCTTGGCCAGACCCTGCTCAAAGGTCATGTGCGCGAAGGGGATCATCCAGGCCAGGCCCAGGATGTACACGGAGAACAGGGACACGACTGCGGTCGGCGCCATGGTCAGGATGCGGCGGTCGGCGCCACGCTGGGCGGCCAGACCCGCGATCGCGGCGACGAGGAGGTAGCCGAGGATGTAGCCGAAGGAGGCGAAGGCCCAGCCGACGTTCGTGCCGGTGAAGACCGGGGCACCGGCGACGCCGAGGAGGGCGTAGGCGGCGACGGAGATGAGGCCTCGGCGCGCACCGAGGGTCGCACCGACCGAGAGGGCACCAAGCGTGCCGAGCGAGACGGGCACAGGCGTGAAGGGCAGCGGGACCGAGATACGGGCCAGCACGATCATGGCGATCGTACCCGCGGCGATCAGGGCAATCTCGCGAACGATCGTGCCGCCGAGGCGGTCGGCGAGGACGCGGTTCTCGCGCGCGGCGACGGGGGAAGCGGTCAGGGCGGTCATACGACACCTTTCAACAGGGCTAACAGCCTTTCATTCAACAATTGAACAATATGCTGCCCACCCCTCCCTGTCAAGCACACCCGAGCACATCACAGGGGGCGAGCGCCACACCGGCGCTCGCCCCCTGGAGCCCATGAGCGGGAATGATCAGTGCGCGAAGTGGCGCGTTCCCGTCAGGTACATCGTGATGCCCGCAGCGTTCGCAGCGTCAATCGACTCCTGGTCACGCACCGATCCGCCGGGCTGGACGACCGCCTTCACGCCCGCGTCGATGAGCACCTGCAGTCCATCGGCGAAGGGGAAGAACGCATCCGACGCAGCAACCGCGCCAATGGAGCGCTGCTCAGGAGCCTCACCCACAACCTCGGACGCGCGAGCGCCGCCCGCACTGTCCACGTTGGAGGCCGCCGCATCACCCGTCGAACGCGAACCCAGCGTGTTCGCACGCTCAACCGCCAGCTTGCACGAGTCCACGCGGTTCACCTGGCCCATGCCCACGCCCACCGAGGCGCCATCCTTGACCAGCAGAATCGCGTTCGAACGAACCGCGCGCACCGTGCGCCACGCGAACTCCAGGTCCGCCAGCGTCGCCCCGTCGGCGGGGGCACCGGCCGCGAGCGTCCAGTTCTCCGGGGAATCGCCGGGCGCATCAATATCGTCGCGCTCCTGAACCAGCAGGCCGCCGCTGATCTGCTTGAACTCGTAGGATCCGCGAACCGGGGGCTCGACCTGCAGGACGCGCAGGTTCTTCTTCGCGCTCAAAACCTCGAGCGCGCCCTCCTCGTAATCGGGCGCCAGCACGACCTCGGTGAAGATCGGGACGATCTGGCGGGCCAGCTCCACGCTCACCGGTCGGTTCACGGCGATCACACCGCCGAACGCCGACACGGGATCGCAGGCGTGCGCGAGGCGGTGCGCCTCAGCCACATCGTCAGCCACCGCGATGCCGCAGGGGTTCGCGTGCTTGATGATCGCGACGCAGGGGCGCTCGTGATCGTAAGCGGCGCGCAGCGCGGCGTCGCCATCCGTGTAGTTGTTGTAGCTCATGGCCTTGCCATGCAGCTGGCGTGCGTTCGCGATACCCGGCGCCAAGGCCTCGTCGTCGGCCTCCTCATCCTCGAAGGACTCGTCGATCTCGCGGTAGACGGCCGCGCCCTGATGCGGGTTCTCGCCATAGCGCAGCGACTCCACGCGCTCGAACGCGTCGGCGACGAACACAGGCATACCCGAGGCCTGCCCCTCCTCTTCGGGGACCTCCACCACGTAGTCTTCCTCAGTCTGGTAGCCCAGCGACTCCAGGAACGCCGCGTCGGAGGCGTCCAGGTG
>JAHYYD010000216.1 GCA_019425105.1 Actinomycetota bacterium | reverse complement strand
AGAAAACTCTCCCTGCTCGCGAGAAATGGCCGGATTTCGTTGATTGTGGGCGTGCGGGGAGAGTTTTGTACCGGTTGGGCCTTGAGGTGGCTGTTGCGGGGAGAGTTTTGTACCGGGTGAGTGGTGGGTTGGTGTTGGAAGCGGGAGAAAATTCTCCCTGCTCGGTGGCGTGGTGGTGGAACCGGGAGAAAACTCTCCCTGCTCGCGAGAAATGGCCGGATTTCGTTGATTGTGGGCGTGCCGGGAGAGTTTTGTACCGGTTGGGCCCGGGGGCGGCTGTTGCGGGGAGAGTTTTGTACCGGTCGGGCCAGGGGGCGGCTGTTGCCGGGAGAGTTTTGTACCGGTTGGGCCCGTGCGTGGGGCTCGTTGGGGGCGGGTTTGTTGTGTGGAGCCCCACTAGCCCGGAAATCAGCCGATGATGGGCTGCTCTTCGGGCATACGGATGACGCGGGAGCGCTGGCGCAGGGCCAGGGCCGCGGCCACGGTCATGGAGCCGGTGCGGCCCGCGAACATGAGGATAATCAGCACGTATTTGGCGCCCACGGGCAGGATTGGGGTGATGCCGGTGGACAGGCCGACGGTCGCGAATGCTGACACGGTCTCGAAGAGGATGATATCGAGCGTGTAGTCCGTCATCGACATCAGGAGTACGACGGAGATTGCGACGAGCGCCAGGCCCAGCAGGGACACGGCGACCGACAGGCGGATCGTGGAGGTGGGGATGCGCCGGCCGAAGGCTTCGATGTCGCGGTCGCCTCGCGCTTCGGCGATGACGGCGAGCACGAGGACAGCGAAGGTCGTGACTTTGACGCCGCCCGCGGTGGATGCTGAGCCGCCGCCGATCATCATGAGGATGTCCTGGACGAAGTGGGTTTGCGAGTGCATGGCGCCCACGTCGAGGGCGGACAGCCCTGATGATCGGGAGTTCACGCCGGCGAGCATGGCGTTGAGGATCTTCGACGGCGTGTCGATCGCGCCGAGCGTCGTCGGGTTGTGCCACTCGGTGAGAGCCATTGCGAGGGCGCCGACGAACGCCAGAATCAGGTAGGTCGACAGTGTCAGCTTGGTGTGGAGGCGCCAGCGGCGCGGAGTGCGCAGGTTTTTGGCGACGTCCATGATGACGGGGAAGCCGATGGCGCCCACGGTTGTGCCCAGGATGATGGGGATCAGCATCCACCAGTCGGTGACGTGGGGCACCAGGCCACCGGGGAGGATGACGAAGCCCGCGTTGTTGAACACGGAGATCGCCATGAAGACGGCATCCCAGACGGCGCGCACGGGGTCGAATCCCATGGCGAGGAAGCGGGGGAGGAACATGGCGGCGAGGAGGGCCTGCATGCTGAGCGACGTGGCGATGACGGCTTTGAGGAGCGTCGAGATCTGACCCATGGCGCCGGTTCCCGCTTCTTGGGTGGCGAGCATGCGCTGGGTGAGGCCGAGGTGGCGTGACACCGCGAATCCGAGGATCGATGCGAGGGTCATGACGCCCAGGCCACCGACGACGATGCCGGCGGCGATGACGGCTTGGCCGAAGGGGGACCAGTAGGTCGCGGTGTCGACGGTGGTTAGGCCGGTGACGCACACGGCGGATACGGCGGTGAAGAGTACGTCGACGAAGGGTGCGGACGTGTCCGATGAGGAGGAGATGGGGAGCATCAGGAGCGCGGTGACGACGCCGATGATGAGTGCGAAGGTGCCCAGTGCGAGGCGTGCGGGCGAGTAGCGTGCTTGGCGTGAGAGCCAGGCGCGCACTCGCTGCATGCGGGAGGTGGGGACCTGGGGGTGGGGGCCGCTGGGTCCTCCGGGGATTTGGCGGACGATGGGGGAGGGCTGTGGGCTGAGGGTTTCCTCCGAGAGAGCGGGGGACGAGGCCGGGGCTCGCCCGTGCATCAGGGATCGGGTGGCGCCGGGCTGGGGACGTAAACGAGGTGTCTTCGCTCGCTGTTGTCGACCCTTGCGTGCCGGTGCCATCGCTGCTCCTTAACGACTCTGCAACAAAACTGGACAAAGTTGCAGTTTCCATGTGGTTGGGCAGTAGTATATTTCGTGAGGCTACGTAAGCGGTGAACGAATCGGGTTTAGCGCGCCTCGCGAGCATATCTGGGAGTCATTAATGGAACAGCAGTCGGCGCCGCGCTTTATGACTGTCACGGAAGTGGCGGACATCATGCGCGTCTCTAAGATGACTGTGTACCGCTTGATTCACAGTGGCGAAATGCCCGCGATTCGCGTCGGAAAGAGCTTCCGAGTCCCGGAGGCCGCGGTCGCCCAGATGATCCAGGCTGGTATGGCGGATCACTCTGGTGACCAGGCTCGCGTCATTGGCGGGTAGTATAGGCACGATGTGCCCGTCTCGGGCACCCATCATCCATCAGCGGTAGTACCTCTGCCGCACACACTACGAGGGAGGAACCCCATGGGCTCCGTCATCAAGAAGCGCCGCAAGCGCATGGCGAAGAAGAAGCACCGCAAGCTCCTGCGCAAGACGCGTCACCAGCGTCGCAACAAGAAGTGAGCGAGCGGAGGCCCGGCCTTTTGGTCGGGCCTCTCGTGTATCTGGGCCCCTATACTTGGGTGTTATGGAACGCACCATTATTCATGTTATGCGCCACGGTGAGGTGGACAATCCGAACGGTGTTTTGTATGGGCGTCTGCCTGGTTTTGGGCTGACGGAGCTGGGCCATGCGATGGCTGCTCGCGCCGCGGAGTACCTGGTGGATTCGGGTGCGGATATTACGCGCGTGATTTCTTCGCCGCTGCTGCGCGCGCAGTTGACGGCGGCGCCGACGGCGGCGGCGTATGGGCTGACGATTGAGTCGGATCCGCGTCTCATTGAGTCCGATAACGTGTTTGAGGGTATGCCGGTGAACACGAATCGCATGATGCTGGCGAACCCGAAGTACTTCAAGTACTACTGCAATCCGCTGCGTCCCTCGTGGGGTGAGCCGTATCGCGATGTTGCGTCGCGTATGAGTGCGGCCCTGTCGTCGGCTTTGCGTGCGGCGCGGGGGCACGAGGCCCTGGTGGTGTCGCATCAGAATCCGATCGTGACGCTGACGCGTTTCGTGAATGGCCAGCCGTTGCCTCATTCTCCGAAGTCGCGCCACTGCGCGCTCGCGTCGATCACGTCGTTCATTTTTTCGGGTGCGACGCTTGTGGGTACGTCCTACGCGGAGCCTGCGGCGGACCTCGTCGCGATTGCGAAGGATATGACGCCGGGGGATTCGCAGGCGGATCTGCGCCGCTGACCGTAGCGTCCGGGTTGACCGCAGCGGCGGGGGTATCGGGTCGCGCTGCGGTAGGGCGCGTCTGAGGCGCGCGATAAGCAGCGCCTGAGGTGGACGGTAACGGTGTCCCTTAGTGGGCCTCGTCGCCCGAGGCCTCGGTGGGGTCGGATGCGACGTCGTCGGAGCGCTTGCGGCGCTCGCGCTCGCGGCGCTCGCGCTCGCGGCGTTCTTCCTCGCGGCGCTCGCGCTCGCGGCGTTCTTCCTCGCGGCGCTTGCGCTGGATGTCGCGCTCGAGGCGGAAGAGGAACTCGGGGTCGTCGTCGGGGGCGGAGGGGCGCTTGGGGGCCTCGGGCGACCGTGTCTGCTTCTTTTCTGCGCGGGATACCCACCGCAGGACGAGCCACGCGATGGGGCCGATGGCGGCGACCGTCGCGGTGAACAGGATGATCATGAGCCATATCGGCTTGGCGATTTTGCCGGGCATCTCGTCTTCGGGCGTGCGGTGCCAGTCGGCGGCAGCGTAGATGGTGA
>JAHYYD010000215.1 GCA_019425105.1 Actinomycetota bacterium | reverse complement strand
AGTGCGTCAATCATGCGTCGCTCCCGTCTAGATTCCGCTCACGAGGCCGTGGTCGGTCGGTGCGGCCCCGGGGTCGATGGTGGGGTGGCAGTGGTCGCCGCCACCGTGGTGTTGTTCGTGGTCGTCCTCGATGTGGGGCGGGCCGTCGTAGGAGACGTGCCCCGCGCTGATGTGCAGCTCTCGGTCAAGGAGGGGGCCGAGCTCGCCCAGCTCGTGCAGGACAATGAGGATCGTGGTCCCCTCCGCCTTGGCCTCGGCGACGATCTGTGCCAGGCGTGCGCGCGAGGCCGCGTCGATTCCAGCCATCGGCTCATCCATGATGAGCAACTCGGGACGGCGTACAAGGGCGCGCGCAATGAGGACGCGCTGCGCCTGTCCACCCGAGAGGATGTTGAGGGGGGAGTGGGCGCGGTGAGCCATGCCGACGCGCTCGAGGGCTGTCATTGCCCTTGCGGTGTCGCCCGGCAGGGCCCACAGTCGACGAGGCCCGAGCAGGCCCGAACGAACAACCTCGATTGCGCTGGCACTGATCGCGCCGCCCGAGGAGATACGCTGGGGCACGTAGCCGATCTTGTTCCACGGGACGCGGCGACGGGTGGTGACCGAGTGCCCGAAGAGCTGTGCGTCGCCGCTCGTGATGGGAGCGGTGCCGAGCAGGGCCTTGAGGGTCGTAGATTTGCCAGAGCCGTTCGACCCTGTGAGCGCCACGGTCTGGCCAGCGGGAATGGCGAGCGAGATTCCGTGCAGGATCAGGTCTGTATCCCAGGCCACGTGTAGATTATCGAGACGCACGACGGCGGTCGCCTCCGCGTGGGAGGCTCCCGCCGTCGTGGGGGTGTCAGTAGTTGTCACTGGCAGTCAAGGGCTTTCGTCAGGGCGTCAATGTTGGAGTTCATCGTTGCGGCGTAGTCCTTAGACGCGTCAGTCTGGGACTCGATCGGATCCAGGACAGCCGTCGTGATGCCGAGGTCGTCGGCCAGGGTCTGGGCGACCTTGGGGTCGATGAGGGCCTCGGTGAAGATCGTGGTCACGCCCTGATCCTTCGCGATCTGGGCAATCTCGGCTAGGCGGGCGGGGGAGGGGGAGGACTCAGGGTCGAGGCCGGAGATGCCGACCTGGGTCAGGCCCGTGCGATCCGCGAGGTATCCGAAAGCGGTATGTGCGGTCACGAACGTTTTGACCTTGCAGGTCGAGGTCTTGGAGACGAGGGTATCGCCCAGCGTGGTCAGTTCCTCGGAGAGGGCCTTCGCGTTGGCCTTGTAGGTGTCGGCGTGGGCGGAGTCGGCCTCGGCGAGCTTGTCGCCGACCAGGGTCGCGGCCTTCGCCATACGCACGGGGTCCAGCCAGAAGTGCGGGTCCGCGGTCATGTCGTGGTGGTGTTCATGGCCCTCGGCCTCGTGATCGTGGCCTTCCGCCTCGCCGGACTGGGCCTCGTCGGTGCCCTCTTCCTCTTCTTCGGCGGGGTGGTTGGCGTCAGCACCGGCTTCAATGAGCTCTGCAGCGGGGGAGACGTCAATGACGGTCTTGGGGGCCTGCTGCTCGATCGCCTCGTCGACTGCGCCCTGGAAGCCCGCGAGGTACACAACCGCATCCGCGGAGGACAGGGAGTCGACCATCTTGGGGGAGAGCTCGAGGTCGTGGGGCTCGGCACCGTCGGGAGTCAGGGAGGTGACGGTGACGTGCTCGCCGCCGATCTTCTCGGCCAGGTATTTCAGGGGGTAGAAGGAGGCCATGACGGTCAGGGTCTCGTCCTTGGATGAGCTACCAGAGGACGAGGCCGTGGAGGAGCAGGCAGACAGGGCGAGCGCTGTGGCGGCCGCGCATGCGGCAGCAAGGATTCTCTTCGACATGAGAATCATTCTCTTTGTAATTGAGAATCCTTGTCAAGTCATTCTCGGAGGTCGGACCCGGTGTGGGCCCTAGTGGGCGTGTGCCGTCGAGCCGCGCACGATCAAATCGGGCGAGAAGACGTAGTCGGCGTGCGTGGGCACGTATTCGGGTGCGCGAAGGGCCTCGAACAGGCTACGCACCGCCGATGAGACGATCGATGGGACGGGCTGATGGATCGTCGTCAGCGCCGGGTCCAGGAGACCCATCAGGAAAGTATCGTCAAAGCCGATCACCGAGATGTCGCCCGGAACTGACAGGCCGAGCGAGGTAATCGTGCGGATCGCGCCCAGAGCCTGCAGGTCAGAACCGGTGATGATCGCAGTGGTGCCGCGCTCGAGGAGTGCGTGCGTGTGGGCGGCCGCGGCCTCGTACGTGTAGAAGGTTTCTTCGATGATGGGGGAGTGGTCGCCGATGAGCTCGCCCATGACCTGGGTAAAGGCCTCGGCCTTGCGCAGCGCCGGGACAATGTGCGTGCGTCCCGTCAGGAGCGCGATGCGCGTGTGCCCCAGCTCGTACAGATGCGTGACTGCCGCGCGGATGCCGAGCGCGTCTCCTGTGGAAAAGTCGGGTGCCGGGACCTCCGGGCGGGCGCCATTGATCGTCACGAAGGGGATCTCGCGTGCGGCAGCGTCGTGGTACGGCGCGAGGTCTGAGAGTAGATCTGCGTGTCGGCCTGAGACGAAAATGAGTCCGTTCACACGGTGTTCGATGAGCGAGGAGAGGTGATCGAACTCGGACGTCGCTCCCGGTGTCTGCGAACGGATGAGGGCGATGCCGCCCGCGCGCGAAATCTCCTCCTGGAGGTGGTGTGCGAAGGATGCGAAGATTGGATTCGTGAGCTCGGGCACGATGACGCCGATCGTGGGCGTACTTGGTGTGCGCTCGGCGGCTGGGCGGTCGTATCCCAGCTCGTCAATCGCGGTCAGGACCCTGCGGCGAGTGTCGTCGGAGACCTGTCCGACGCCGTTGAAAACCCGTGAAACAGTTGCAGTTGAGACGCCCGCGTGCATGGCGATGTCGGCCATGCTCGTGCGATTTTTCGTCATCGAATCAACGCTCCTTTGGGTCTTCGCGCGCGGTTGTTTCCCTACAAATGTAACAGCTTGCACACAATTGCGAAAATTGTTGCAGAAACAAAATCGAGGGTATTACAGTGAACCTTGTAGCGGGTCGCTGATGGAGGCGACCACCTGACCAACACAGGAGTAATAATGCGACGTGGCATCGCAGCACTCGGCGTCTTCGCGGCGGTTACCGCCCTGGCCGCCTGCAACAACGGCACGACCTCTTCCTCTTCCTCTTCCTCCTCGGACGGTGCCAAGACCGACGCCGTGGCGACCCTGACGATCTGGGCGGATGACACCCGCTTCACGCAGGTCGAGACCATCGCCGAGGACTTCACCGCCAAGACCGGCGTGAAGGTGGATGTCGTCCAGAAGTCTGAGTCGGACATGGACACCGAGTTCACCACCCAGGTCCCCACTGGCAACGGCCCCGACCTGATCGTCATGGCCCACGACAAGCTGGGCGCGCTCGTCTCTAACGGCGTCGTCGCCCCCGTCGACCTGGGTGAAGCCAAGTCCCAGTTCGCTGACGTCGCGGTCAAGGGCGTGACCTACAACGGCCAGACCTACGGCGTTCCCTACGCCATCGAGTCCGTCGCCCTGGTGCGTAACAACGCGCTCACCAAGGACGAGCCCAAGACGTACGACGACATGATCGCCTCCGGTAAGACCACCGGCGTTGAGTACCCCTTCATTATTCAGATGGGCGACAAGGGTGATCCCTACCACTTCTACGGCTTCCAGACCTCCTTCGGTGCCCCTGTTTTCAACACGAACGCTGACGGCGAGTACACCTCCGAGCTGGCCATGGGCGGCTCCGGCGGCACCG
>JAHYYD010000214.1 GCA_019425105.1 Actinomycetota bacterium | reverse complement strand
CCCGCCGCGCTCATGCACGACGGGCGCGCCGCCGGCCTGGCCGAGGGGCTTCTCGGCGCGGGCCGTGGGGCCTCCTCCTTCCTGATGATGCCCATCGGCACCGGTATCTCCGTGGCCCTCATGCTGGGCGATAGCCTGTGGAGTGGCGCGACGTTCAGCGCCGGAGAAGTCGGGCACGCCCCCGTCTTCCCGGGCGGTGAGTCCTGCCGCTGCGGTTCGCGCGGGTGCCTGGAGGTCTATGCCTCGGCGAAGGGGATTGCCCGACGCTATGAGCAGGCGACCGGCGAGAATATCGGCGCGAAGGCTGTCGAGGCCGGCATCGGCACCGACCCGGTCGCGACCGAGGTGTGGAACACGGCCGTGCGCGCCCTCGCCCTCTCGCTGACCCACATGACGCTCACCGTCGACGTTGAGCGCATCATCATCGGCGGCGGCCTGTCGCACGCGGGCGAGCATCTGCTGGCGCCGCTGCGCGAGGAATTTGCCTCGATGCTGACATTCCGTGACGCCCCCGAGATCGTCCGCGCTTCCCTCGGGGGAGCGGGCGGCCGTTGGGGTGCGGCAATCCTGGCCGCCCGCGTGGGCGGCTCGACGTGCTACGAAAGGTGGCAGCCGTGACCGTTGTTGAGATTTGCGTGGAAGATGCGCTCGGCGTGCGCCGTGCACGCGACGGGGGAGCGGATCGCATCGAGATCTGCACCGACCTGTCGTGCGGCGGCTTGACTCCCGCTTTCGACGAGGTGGCGGCCGCCCTCGCGGTGGCGCCCGCTGGCGGCGTTCAGGTGCTTGTGCGCCCGCGCCCCGGGGACTTCGTCCATTCCCGCGAGGAGGTCGACCGTATCGCCTCGGATATCGTGACCCTGGCGGCGATCGGTCGCGGAGCGCCCGTGACCCTCGGCTTCGTCGTCGGCGTCATCACGCGCGATGGGCAGATCGACGTGGATGCGGCCGCCCGCCTGCGCGACGTGGCCGAGGACGCGCCGCTGACCTTCCACCGCGGCTTCGACCAGGTCGTGGACCAGGATCGTGGGCTCGACGTGCTCATGGAGCTCGGCTACGACCGAGTGCTGACGACGGGCGGCGATCCGGCGGTCGCGCAGCCGGAGGCTCTCGCCCGGCTGGTTGAGCGCGGGGGAGACGACATCATCATCTTGGTGTCGGGCGGTCTGCGTGCCCACAACGTCGCCGAGGTCGTGGCAGCCTCGGGTGCTCGCGAGGTCCACATGCGTGCGCCGGGGACCTCCGGGACCGATCAGGCGGAGGTCGAGCGAATCGTCGCTGCGCTGCACGGATAACCCAGCTCACACATTTCTGAAAAATCATCGCTGATTCGTCTGACAAATCGACGTCGACAGTGTAAGGTTAAACACATGAGAATTGGAATTTTCAACGACGAAGATCAGATCGCATCCCTCGCAGCGGACCGCATCCTCGAGGTCTACCGCGCTAAGCCGAACTTTGTGCTCGGCCTGGCCACCGGTTCCTCGCCGCTGAAGCTCTACGCAGAGCTCGTGCGCCGCTACGAGGCCGGTCAGATCTCCTTTGCCCAGGTTCGCTCCTACAACCTCGACGAGTACGTGGGCCTGCCCCGCGATCACTACGAGGGCTACGCGAACTTCATCCACCGCAACCTCGTCGACCTCGTCGACATGCCCGAGGGTGCGGCACACGGCCCCGACGGCTGGTGCGATGACCTCGAGGCCGGCGCTGCCGCCTACGACGAGGCCATCAAGGCCGACGGTGGCATCGACATCCAGGTCCTCGGCATCGGAAGCGATGGCCACATCGGCTTCAACGAGCCCGGCGGCACTCTCGCCTCGCGCACCCACGTGGGCGTCCTGACCGAGCAGACCCGCCGCGACAACGCACGCTTCTTCGATGGCGACATCGACCAGGTCCCCACGCACTGCGTGACCCAGGGCCTGGGCACGATCATGGACTCGCGCGCCCACATCTTCATCGCCACCGGCGAGGGCAAGGCCGACGCGGTCAAGGCCATGATCGAGGGCGGCGTGACCCAGCGCTGGCCCGCGTCCATCCTCCAGCACCACCCCGACGTCACCGTGCTCCTCGACGAGGCCGCCGCCTCCAAGCTCGAGCTCGCAGACTTCTACAAGGAGGTCTGGGAGAAGGAACACCTGTGAGATAGGTTCCCCATCCGACCGTGCCCCGGCCTCGTGAATGCGAGGTCGGGGCCTTATTGTGAGCGTCGCTTCTTCGCTCCCGGCGCACGCGTGCCACCCGTTGGAAGCATCCCCAGGCACGTACAATAGGCACCATGCGTAATGCCCTTGACGAACCTACCGGCCCCTCCGCGCCCTCCGGTCCCTCCACCGCGTCCTCGACCGGTCTGCTGGAGCGTACCGAGACCCGCAAGGAGCGCACGGACGGGGACGGCGATCGTTTCGCCCACTTCGTGCGCAAGGACAAGGCGAACTCCTCCATGGTGACGGGCCAGCCCGTCGTCGCCCTGTGTGGCAAGGTGTGGATCCCCACCCGTGACGCCTCGCAGTACCCGGTGTGCCCTACCTGCAGGGAGCTGCGTGACTCGATGGGTAAGAACGGGCGTCACTGGCCCTTCTCGGACGGAGGAAAGGGCTCCGACAAGTGAGCGAGACAACCCGGCGCGCACCCGTTGGCAGGCTGCGCGCCTGGCAGGCCGCTGCCCTGGATCGCTACATGGCTGCCTCCCCGCGCGACTTCCTGGCGGTCGCGACCCCGGGTGCAGGTAAGACGACCTTCGCCCTGACCCTTGCGACCGAGCTGATTGCGCGCGGCGTCGTCGACAAGCTGACCGTCGTGTGCCCCACCGAGCACCTCAAGGGGCAGTGGGCCTCGAGCGCGGCGCGCTTTGGCATCCACATCGACCCTGACTTCACGAACTCTCAGGGCGTGGCCGGCTCGCACTTCGACGGCGTGGCCGTCACCTACGCGCAGATCGGCTCCAACCCGGCCGTCCACGCGGCGCGCACCCGCGCCTACCGCACCCTCGTCATCCTCGACGAGATCCACCACGCCGGCGACTCCCTGTCCTGGGGCGACGGCGTGCGCGAGGCCTTCACGGACGCGACGCGCCGCCTGGCCCTGACGGGCACGCCCTTCCGCTCCGACACCTCTCCGATCCCCTTCGTCACCTACGAGGAGGACGAGGAGGGCATCCGTCGCTCGCGCGCGGACTACACCTACGGCTACGGTGACGCCCTCAAGGACGGCGTCGTGCGCCCGGTTCTATTCATGTCCTACTCGGGGCAGATGGCCTGGCGTACCAACGCCGGCGACGAGGTGAGCGCCCGCCTGGGCGAGCCCCTCACCAAGGACATGATGAAGCAGGCCTGGCGCACCGCGCTGGACCCCAAGGGCGAGTGGATCCCCGCCGTCCTGCGCGCCGCCGACCTGCGCCTCGAGGAGGTGCGCCGAGCCGTGCCGGACGCGGGCGGCCTCGTTATCGCCTCGAACCAGGAGCACGCGCGCGCCTACGCCCGCCACCTGCGCCTCATCACCGGCAAGGCCCCAACGATCGTCCTGTCCGACGACGCGGACGCCTCCGACCGCATTTCCGAGTTTGCGGACTCCACCGACAGGTGGATGGTCGCCGTGCGCATGGTGTCCGAGGGCGTTGACGTTCCGCGCCTGGCTGTCGGCGTCTACGCCACGAATGCATCCACGCCCCTGTTTTTCGCCCAGGCGATCGGTCGCTACGTGCGAGCGCGCCGCCGCGGCGAGACGGCCACCGTCTTCATTCCCTCCGTCGTGCCCCTGTTGACCCTCGCCGGCGGCATGGAG
>JAHYYD010000213.1 GCA_019425105.1 Actinomycetota bacterium | reverse complement strand
GGTTCGGTTGTTTTTGGAGCTCTGGGATGATATTTGTCGAGTGTTGAATCCCAATCGTCAAGCAGTGGTGGAGTTCCAGTTTCGTCAATTGGGTAGCCTAGGGAAGTTATTGTGCTGTTTACTTTTGATTCGTATTGTTTGTGCGCCTCAAGAGCCCTGATGTTTAGTAGTGTTGGGGGGAGAATGTAGAGGGCGCCGTTTCTGTCTGTTGGGTCAACTGTAGGCTTGCTTGGTTCCTGGCATGCAAAGAAAAGTGCGATCAATGGTTGTGTTGACCAGTCGAGCAGCCGTGTGGGTAGCATGTGATGCTGTGCGAACGTGAGCCAGCCCCACTTGTCAAGATTGAAGGTTATGGGATTATTTGATGTGATTTGCCGAAATTGGTTGAGGTACTCGGTTTCTGTTCTTTCGCACCGGCCTAAAATTCGGTGAAATCCTGGTTTTAAATCCCATTCTGCGGTGCTTTGGCCTCTAAACCATAATTCTGTAGGAGTTGAGTTGTTAGTTTGGTTTTCTAAGATGTTGTCGTGAGAACTGAGTTGAATTTTGGTAGTTTCAATTGCTGATAGTAGGTCAGAAACTGAACATATTTCATTGCACATTCGTTGTATTTCGCCTTCCTTGAGTGCGCTGTCGTAGGTGCTGTATTTTGTGTGCTTGTTACATCGCAATGTTATTCCAGAGTTGGGTTGCTGTCTAGCTTTACAGACTTGGGCTCGTGTAGACATTTGCGGACCGCCCGCCCACGCGTCATGCGGGGGCGGGCGGCAACTCAGGAATGCAAGTGGCTCAAGAACGCAAGCGTCACGCGCTCACTTCTTCTCGAGCGTCACTCGGTACACGTTGGTCTCGCGCAGCTGGAAGCCGGCGCGCTGGTAGAGGCGGTTCGCGGCCTCGCGCGAGGGGCGCGAGGTGAGGTCGACGGTGCGGGCGCCGATCTTCTGGGCGTGCTCAATCGCGGCGACGACGAGGGACTGGCCGGCTCCCTGGCCGCGGGCGCCCTCGTCGACGACGACGTCCTCGACCCACGCGCGCACGCCCGTGGGGATTTCGAAGGTGGCCAGCGACAGCATGCCGAGGATCGGGTGGTTGCCTTCCGCGTCAGCGGTGTCGGGGCGGAACACGAAGAGGTGTACGCCGGACTGGGCGAGGAAGCGCTCCACGTCGGCCTCGCTCATGGGGGCGGCTGAGCGGGAGAGCTGGGGGATCAGGCGCCCCATGGCCTCGTGGATTTCGGGCGTGGCGGCGGTGATGAGTTCGACGGTCATGTTTCTCCTAACGTTAGGTCCAATTGTAACGGTACGGGGCAGTGAACCAGCGTGATTGGCTGATATACGGGATGTGTGACCGCCGGTGATGAGCGATAGATGAGGGCGACTGTGGTCGTGTGCGAGGGGTGCCTTCGTCTGTGCTGGCACCGCATCTGGTTGAGTACGAGGCCCGGGCGGTGCCCGGCCTACGCGCGCTCGAGGAGGAGGGCGACCTCGGCGTGGGTCGTGTGTGGGAACATGTCGAAGATGCGGCCCTCGATGGGGCGCAGCGTGGGCATGGCCGCCAGGTCCGTGGCCAGCGATGCGGGGTTGCACGAGGAGTAGATGACGCGGGGCGCGTCGCACTCGTTCAGGTAGGCGGCCAGGTCGGCTCCGATGCCTCGGCGCGGCGGGTTCACGACGATGACGTCGGGTACGTCCTCGGGTGCTTGGGCGCGCGCCCACGAGGTCGCGTCGTCCGCAATGAAGGACGCGCGCGAGCGCGACAGGCCCGCGTGGCGCGCGGCGCTGATCGCCGAGGAGATCGCCCCGGAGGACACCTCGACGCCGGTGACGCGCGGGAATCCGGCGCGCGCGGCAGCGAGGGCGAAGCCGCCGACGCCGCAGTACAGGTCCCACAGGCTCTCGGGCAGACGTCCGTCGGCGAAGGGACGCGACGCCCACAGCGCGGCCTGCTCGTACAGGGCGGAGGCGACGTGTGCGTTGGTCTGCGCGAAAGAACGAGGCCCCAGCTCGAGCCCCTCCACGGACAGCGGCAGCGTGCGTGCGCGCGTCAGGATGATCTCGTCGGGGCCTTCCACGATGGCCTCGTGCGTGGGGTGGATGTTCGCGGTGACGACGTGGGCGGCCGGCACGAGGTCGCGCAGCAGCGGCAGCGCCGAGCGGATGTCGGAGACGCGGTCGCGCGTGCGCAGGACGAAGCGGATCATCAGCCGCTCGCCCTCGCCCACGGTGATGAGGATGTTCTTGAGTTCCCCGCGCTTGGTGGGAACGTCGTAGGGGGTGAGGTTCAGGGATCGGATGAAGCGCTTGAGGCCGGGGGTCGCGCGGTTGATCGCGGGGTGCTGGATGGGGCAGCCGGGCAGGTCGACGCCGCGGCGGTCGGGTCCGAGGATGCCGAGGGTGGGGCGGCGGCGGGTTCCGCCGACGACGAGCTTTGCGCTCGTGCGGAAGCCCTTCTCGGGGGACGAGGCCGGGGCCAGCCAGGAGATTTCGCCGGCTCCCGGGACGGGGGAGAGGGTGGCTGCGACGGCCTCGACCTTATCCGCGAGCTGACGCTCGTAGGGCTGGTCGAGGAGGGTGCAGGACCGGCAGGTTCCGGCATCGAAGTGGTTGCAGCGCATCCCTCAAGTGTAAGTGGGGGCGGGGCGCGTCGTCAGCTGCGCCCCGCCCCCACCTGTGGTGGTTATGCCCACGCGGTGATTAGGCCTTGGCAGCGCGTGAGCGGCGGATGAACGCCGTGCCTGCTCCCGCGGCGATCAGCGCGGCTGCTGCGAAGAGCAGCGCGTTGGTGCCGGTGCGGGCCAGGCCGCCCTTGCCGCCCTGTTCGGGGGCGGGGGCCGGGGCCGCGGAGGGCTGGGAGCTCGGAGCGGCGCTCGGATCACCGGACGGGGCCGGCGCGGTGGGCGCGGTGACCGTCAGCGGCGCGGTCGCGGAGACGGCCGGCGAGGCGGACTCGGCGACGACCGTGTGGTCGCCGGCCTCGGTGGCGGCGGGGACCGTCACCTCGGCGGTGAAGTTGCCGCTGGCGTCCGTGGTGGCCGTGCCGACCTCGACGGGCTCAGAGTGCAGCGTGAGCGTCACGGTGGACTCGGGCGCGAAGCCCGTGCCCTTCACGGTGACGGGCTTGCCAGCCTCGACGGTCGACGGCTCGACGGAGAGCGCGGGGGTCGAGAACTTCTCGGCCTTGACGGTGACCGACTTGACGGTCGTGTCCTTGCCGAAGCCCTTCAGCACGTATGCCGGGTTGTCGTACTCGAGGGTGGCGCGAGCGGTCTGGTTCGGGCCGATCGTGAAGGGCCCGACGCCCGCCTTCAGGTCGGCGACGGTCAGGCCCTTGATGGTCTGGCCCGCGACGGTGACCTTGTACTTCGCGTAGGAGTCCGTGAAGCCCTCGGTATCGAAGGAGACGGTCACGCCCGAGGCGACCTTGTCGCCCGAGGTGATGGATGCCGTGAAGCTGGTCTCGCCGGTCTTGGGGGTGGGTGCCTTGAACTTTTCGAGGCTGGAGGCGGGGATCGTGGTCGCCTGCTCGCCGATGGTGGTCAGGCCGGTGGGCACGTAGTTGGGGGTGCCGTTCGTGGTGACCGTGACGACGGGGAGGATCTCGTCGGGCTGTGCGGGCAGGGTGATGACGAGGTCGTTGCCCTCGACCTTGTAGGTCAGAGCCGCGTCGGAGCCGTCGAGCTTCACCGAGGCGATGTCGTTGGCACCGGCGCCGCGAAGCGTGATCGTGCCGTCTGCCGGCCACTTCTCGATGCCCAGGTAGATGTGGGAGTCATCGACCATGGTCTTGCCCC
>JAHYYD010000212.1 GCA_019425105.1 Actinomycetota bacterium | reverse complement strand
GAACGGGCCGACCGCAGGGACTGCGGTCGGCCCGGCATGGCTTCAGTCTACTTGCCCAGGTTGAAACCCTTCGAGATGGATTCCAGTGCGCCGGTGAGATCGGAAGGAAGCATCCACAGCTTGGACGCCTGACCGTCAGCGATCTTCGGCAGCATTTCAAGGTACTTGTAGGACAGGAGCTCGGGCGTGGCCTTGCCGGCGTTAATTGCCGCAAAGACCGTCTGGATGGCCTCGGACTCGCCCTGCGCACGCAGGATCTGCGCCTGACGTGCACCTTCGGCCTGCAGGATCAGCGCTTCCCTCTGGCCCTTGGCCTGGAGCACCTGTGCTTCCTGCTGAGCAGAAGCCGCCAGCACTGCGGCCTGCTTGGCGCCCTCAGCCTTCTTGATCTGTGCCTCACGCTCAGCCTCGGCCGTCAGAATCGTCGCACGCTTGGTGCGCTCAGCCGTGATCTGCTGCTCCATGGCGGCCAGCACTCGCGGCGGCGGCTCAATCGACTTGAGTTCCACGCGGGTGACGCGAATGCCCCACGGGCCCGTGGCCTCATCGAGGACACCGCGCAGCTGCTTGTTGATCGACTCGCGCGAGGTCTGCGTCTGCTCGAGATCGAGCGAACCAATCAGGTTACGCAGGGTCGTCGCGGTCAGCTGCTCAATCGCCTGCAGGAAGTTGGCCACCTCGTAGGTAGCACTGCGCGGATCCGTGATCTGGAAGTAGATCACGGAGTCGATCGACACCATCGCCTGGTCGGCGGTGATGACAGGCTGCGGCGGGAAGTTCGCAACCTGCTCACGCAGGTCGATACGGGCTGCGACGCGATCCACGAAGGGGACGAGGAGGTGGAAACCACCCTCCATCACGGCCTGGTAACGTCCCAGACGCTCGACGACGTACGCCTGCGACTGCGGAACGATGCGGACCGCGCGGACAAGCGATACAACGACAAAGATGACGAGGGCAAGGATCACGATGAACGCGACATCGCCAAAGAGTTCTGCTGAGCTCACTGTCGTCTTTCCTTTCTTACTTCAAAGTCAACAAGTCGGGTCTATCAGGAGGCCGAACCTGCAGACGGCTGGGCGGGGGGCTGCTGCGCCAGGTGAAGAGCGCTGACAACGGCAGTTGCACCATCGATACGATCAACGCGTACCTCGGCACCAACGGGCAACTCCGGTCCTTCGGTCCGCGCGCTCCATTCACCGCCAGAAAACTGGATACGTCCGTGACGCACACCCACTGCCTCGGTGACGTAGCCACTCTTGCCGATCAGGCGGTCCGTATTGCTGGGAACATAATTGCTCGATCGTTCAATCCGTCCTTTCAGGAACGGACGCAACAGAAACAGGAGAGCGATGGACACGACGATGAAGACGATCACCTGGACCGTCAGACTCGCGCCACACGCTCCCGCGATACCGGCGGCAAGAGCTCCAATCGCGAACATCAAGAACACGAAGCTCACACTCATGACCTCGACAATGCCGCACACGAGTGCCGCAAGGATCCACAGCCACCAGGTATTCATCGCCCTGCCTCTCTTACTCGGTCACACCGCGCGCCCACCAGCGACCATCGGTGCGACCGGCGAGCAGCGGCATGCCATAGACCTGCGACAGATTGACGCCCGTCAGAACATCCTCAATCGGACCCTGATGGGCAATCTGCCCCTGTGACATGATCGCGCAATGCGTCACGCCATCAGGAATCTCCTCGATCTGGTGGGTCACCAAGATGATCTGAGGAGACTTGGAACCTTTCATGATCTCAGAAAGAGCGGCGATCAGCAACTCACGAGCGCCCAGATCGAGCCCGGACGTCGGCTCGTCTAAGACGAGGACCTCCGGGTCGGTCATGAGCGCTCGGGCGAGGAGCACGCGCTGCGCCTCCCCCTCCGACAGTGTCGCAAACTCACGCTGAGCGAGGTGATCAATGCCGAAGATCTCCATGAGCGCACGAGCACGCTCGTCATCAACCTGTTCGTACTCCTCGTCGTGAGCCACAGCCAAACCCCAGGCGGCGCTGCGAACAGTGTCGAGAACCGACTGCGTCGGCACGATCTTGGCAGCCACCGCAGCGGAGGCCAGTCCGACGCGAGTAGCTACCTCGGCAGGATCCGCCTGCGCCAAATCCGTGTCCGAGACAGTCACCTCACCGGCGTCCGGCGCAACGCGACCAGATGCGACGCGCGCCAGCGTGGTCTTGCCCGCACCGTTTGGACCAACAATGACCCAGTGCTGACGCGGACGCGTTGACCATGAGACATCGGACAGGATCTGCGTATCCCCTCGTTGGACGGACACGTGCGAAAGATTCAGGACGTAAGTCATGTATCCAGCCTAGTCGTCTGTAGGGTGGCGTGCGCCCTAAACGAGCGAACGATACAGCTCGGCGGTCTTAACGCCGATCGCTTCCCACGAGAAGTGATCGCGCGCGCGTGCCAGGCCGGCCTCGCCCATGCGGCGGCCCAGCTCGGGATCGTCGAGAACACGAATCAGGCGGTCGGCCATCGCTTCCTCGAACGCACGCGGATCCAGCGGCGTTCCCGTCCCGTCCTGCTTCTGCTCGATCGGCACGAGGTAGCCCGTCTCTCCGTCGACGATCACGTCGGGAATGCCGCCGGTTGCGGTACCAACGACGGGCAGGCCCAGGGCCATCGCCTCCAGGTTCACAATACCGAGGGGTTCGTAGACGGAAGGCGTAATGAACACCTGCGCCGAGGAAAGGATCGCAGCAACCTCCGGCTGGGGAAGCATTTCGGAAATGAGGACGACGCCGGAGCGTCGGGCACGCAGCTCGGCGACGAGGCCCTCAACCTCGGCCGCGATTTCGGGGGTATCGGGGGCACCTGCGCACAGGACCAGCTGGACGTCCTCGGGGAGAAGCTGGGCGGCGCGCAGGAAGTACGGCAGGCCCTTCTGGCGGGTGATACGGCCGACGAAGACGACGGTGCGACGCGACGGGTCAATACCGTGCTCGGCGAGCACGCGGGCACGCAGTTCCTCTCCTGCTTCGCCTTCGGGCGCGTGCCACTTGTTCAGGTCGATGCCGTTGTGGATGACGTGCACTCGGTCGGGATCAATGCCCGGGTAGCAGCGCAGGATGTCGTCGCGCATACCGTTCGACACGGCGACGATCGCGCTGGCCGCCTCGTAGGCGGTCTTCTCCACGTAGGAGGAGAGGCGGTAGCCGCCGCCGAGCTGCTCGGCCTTCCAGGGGCGCAGCGGCTCGAGCGAGTGGGCGGAGATAACGTGGGGAATGTCACTCAGCAATGAAGCCACATGACCGGCGAAGTTCGCGTACCACGTGTGCGAGTGCACGAGGTCCGAGCCCTCACATGCAGCAGCGATCTCAAGGTCAACGCCCAGGGTACGTAAGGCCGGATTCGCTCCGGCCAACTGAGGCAGGTCGGCATGCCCGGTCACTCCCGGGTCAGCACCGTCGGTGCCCGGCTCGCGCGGACCGTCAAACGCCTGCACCCGCAGGTCATCGATCAGCCCACGCAGGACCTTTGCCAGTTCAAGGACGTGAACGCCAGCGCCTCCGTAGACGTGGGGCGGGTATTCGCGGGTAAGCAGATCGACGCGCATGATGGGGTCCTTCCGACAGTAGCGACGCGTAGCACACATGGTATCCGATCTCACGTCAGTGCTGATAGAAAACGAGACGGTGTAGCAATCGATAGACATTTGTAATACAGTGTGACCACTCCCATGGATTCGCGCCGATGCGAGTCCACTCGACCAACGAAGAGGTGCCACATGGCAAAGAACCACGTCCTGGCAATCGTTCTCGCGGGCGGTGAGGGTAAGCGACTGATGCCCCTGACGGA
>JAHYYD010000211.1 GCA_019425105.1 Actinomycetota bacterium | reverse complement strand
GAGGCGTCGACGTCGATGAGTGCGCGCAGGTCCGTCAGGAAGCTCTCGCTCATGGTGACAGTGTGTCACGCGGGCGCGCGTTGGGCGGCGGATATCCGGTGTGCGGATGGTCGCGCGAGGCCGTGGCCGGTTGGGGCGGGCGTGGGGGCCGTGATGCTTCGGGTAATAGGAGAGGGCCGAGGCAGTGGATGCCTGCGGCCCTGAAGATCACGCGGGTTCGGGGTCGTCGCGGAACAGTTTGGGGAAGGGTGTCACGGGGACGGGCATGCGCTCAATGGGAGGCAGGTGTGGGTTGACCACCTGCTCAGACTTTGGGTACAAGCGGGGTGATGCTTCAGTATTCAGGCAGTAGGGGGACAGTTCGCGGCGCGTTTCCTCGGACGCGGGAACCTGCGGCTCCGGCGCCGAGTATTCAACGATGCGCAGCTTATCTCTGCCCATTGAATGCCACCCTGTTCTGTCTCAAGTATTCTGCCGCGCAGTAGTCTAACCGGATGGAAGATGCCGTGCCATCCGGATTCGAAGCGACATGTGCCATCGTACACGACATTGGTCCCACGCTGGCGGGGTATGGCTCATAGTTGCTCGGCATGTGTCAGTGGGATGCGTTGGGTGCTGTATGTGCGTGGTGGCGCGCTCCGCGTATTCGCCCGTGTTGTGGGCCTGTTAGAACGGCGAGACGTTGTTCATGGTTGTCCGAGCCTGGGCGAGGTTACGCAGTGGCGGGATGTGCGTGCCATCATTCGCGCAGAATTCGCGCGGTCGCCGAAAAAGTTTCGAGGCCTGTCTCGCCGATGCTGGGGCTGAACGTCGGTGTCCTGTCCCGGGGTCAAAAGAAGCTGTCCTTGCTCACTATTCTACCGATGTGAAGGACTGTGGGCGCGTGGTGAGCCATACCCGAGGCCCCTTGTCGGCGGGCGACCTGCGCGTGGATGCTTACGTGGTATCCATCCCATTGTGCCTGTGTCATCCTTGTTTCTTTTGGAACGTATGAAACAATGGCCCCGAGCGCCCCATACACGTGAAGGAAAGAGCGATGGCCCTGTTTGAGTTCGAGGATGGACACCTCGTCCCCGCTCAATTCGGATATCCGGTTGCGCAGGATCTGGGTCCCGAACTGGTTGACGCTATCTGCCAGCAGGTCCTGCAGATCGTCTCCCGCCCGCTGTTCCCCGTGACCTGGCGTGACATGACGGGCCAGGGTGATGAAGAGACGCCGCGCCTGACAGCTCTCGATGTCTCGGGGCAGATCGTGTCCGTCGAAATTCTGAAGGAACTCGACTCCGAGACCCTTATTACCTCCCTGTCGCGACTGGCTGAGGTCGCCTCGATCTCGTGGTCGGACCTGGCCAGCGAATACCCCTCGGGCCCCGAGGGCTTCCGGGCCGGTTGGGCGCAGTTCCGCGACTCGATGCCCCGGGCCGTGGGGCCCGGCCCGCGACTCATCATCGTCGCCGGTGAGATCGATCCTTCGGTGCGCCCCGCCCTGTCCATCCTGGCGACTTCGGGCGTCGAGGTGCACCTCATGAACCTGCGCCAGATGTCGAATGGCCGCCTGTTCCTCGACGTGAACGCGGTGGGTCCGCGCCTGTATGGCCACGCCCCGCAGCTCCTGGCCTCCGCATCCGCTGCCGCGCCCGAAATCGTGGCGCCCGCGCAGGAGAGCATCGAAGAGGTCGACGCCGACGCCTCCGTCGAGTCCGATTCTGAGACGCCGACGACGCGCCCCACGCCGAAGGTCGCGCCCCACCTGCGCGACGTGTTCACCTACCCGATCGACGAGGAGCCCCCGGCACCTTGGCGTCCCGCCTCCGAGGAGGATGAACAGGACGAGGCCGAGACGGCCGATGCGCTCGATTCCGCTGAGGCTCCGGAGCAAGGCGAGGCTTCCGAGCGTGACGACGCGGCCGAGGATGGTGCTCAGGTTGCCGCGGATGAATGTGCCCCGGTCGACGAGGCCGACGCTCAGGACGCGCACGAGGCTACCGAGCAGGACGCTGGCGACGATCGCATCGAGGCCGACGAGGACGCCGAGGCCGACGCTCAGGATGCCGACGAGCGTGACGCCGACTCGCACGCCGAGCACGTTCCCGAGTCAGACGAGCACGAGGGCGACGAGGCTGGCGCGGCGGAACACTCCGAGAACGAGGAAGCGGGCGAGCTCCTCGACCGCGAGGAGGCCCGCGAGGAGGAAAGCGCTGAGTCCGACGAGGATACGGCGGCGGGCGAACAAGCCGACGAACAGGTCGACGATCATACTGACGATCACGCCGCCGCATCCGCCGGCGAACACGCGGAAACAGAGACGGAACCGGACGAGGAAGGCGACGACGTGCCCGAACACGCCGACGAGCAGGTCAGCACCGAGGACGACGCGCCCCGCTGGGAGCCTCCCGCCCACATGAGCCGCCGCGCCACGCGCCGCGCCCGCGAAGAGTCGAGCGAACTCAACGACGGCGGAGCCACGGACGCGGCCACGGCCTCGTTCGTCGACCGCGCCGACGAATCTCCCGAGGTCGTTCAAGCCCGCGCGGAGGGCCTGCCCGTCCTCGGCCGCGACGAGTCCGGCCTGCGCACCCTCGCCCAGATCCTCGGCGAGGACACGCCCCTGATTGCCCGCGGTGAGCTCGGTCTGCCCGGTGACCTCGTGCTCGCGGCCAGCGGCGCGGTGTCCGGCGCCGGCCTGACTTACCCCTCGCTCGACACGCTCCTGACCGCGCGCGGCCTGGGCCACATCGACGTCTGGGGTCAGGTGCGCATCGGCGACCGGTTGGGCCCGACCCTGGCCGAAGCGCTCGACGAGGTCAACCGCGAGATCGTGCGCGAATACGCGCAGGCGCCGCGCGGCCACCGCTCCGCCAAGCACTAACGCGCGACGACGAAGCGCCCACACGGCGCGACGCGAGAAGACGACGAGAGGCCCGGGATCACGCGATCCCGGGCCTCCTCGCTACCGGGGAGTCACCGCACGAAAGCGTCCAACCACCCGCGCATCGTCGCGTACACGGCCTCGCGCACGGGCGCGTCCGACAGGACCAGGTCGTGCTTGCCGGAAAAACGCGCGATCGTCACCAGGTCAGACAGGCCCAGGCTTCGCTGGGCGATGACGACCGGATCCAGCACGGTGTCAGAGGTGAAGGCGCGCTCGGACCACTCCTCGTCGAAATAGGAGGACGTCGACACCATCGACAGGACCGGGCAGTCCAGGTGCACGTCCTTCTCGATCGTCTCGTGACCGGCCATGATCGCCTCCAACCACGAGGCCGGGATCGGGTAGGACTCGGGGCGCTTCCACTCGTGGATGATCGGCCAGCCCGCGACCGACGGGTCGTCGGGGCTCAGGCCCTCCGGGATCGGCAGACCCGAGGAGGCGCGCCCCGCGAGCGAACGGCCGTAGTGTCCCGCACCTCCCGAGGGAACCTCCCACATGGGGTTACGCGACGCGATGCGCCCGATGACGGGGGTCATCGCCCCGCGCCAGGCGGCCATCGACTGCCTCTCCAACCACGCCGAATTCAGAATCAGGCCGGCCAGGACCCCCTGGTGGCGGTGCGCCCACAGCGTCGCGACGAGGCCGCCCGTCGAGTGTCCCATGAGAACGATCGGCTCGTCCTCGCGCTCGCAGCGGATGATTTCGATGGCCTCGCCGATCTCCTCGTCGTAGACGGACAGGTCGTCCGTGTAGCCGATCGTCTGGTGGGGACGCAGGGAACGGCCGTACTTGCGCATGTCCAGCGCGTAGAACGCCGCGCCCGCCTCGCGCAGCCGATCCGCCATCTCGGTCTGGAAGAAGTAGTCGTTGCGCCCGTGCAGGTACAGGACCGTCATGCGGGCGC
>JAHYYD010000210.1 GCA_019425105.1 Actinomycetota bacterium | reverse complement strand
CGCCGCGCCGCGCCAATGCGAGACGCAGCAATCATCTCCATGGCGCGGAAGACCTTCGCGAGCGTCGTCGTCGAGGCGATACGCTGCTTGTAGATCCTCTGCTGTCCGCCCATCGCTTAGGCCTTCTCGTTCGTGCGACCGCGCGAGATCTCCTCGCGGGTACGCTCAGCCACGACCTCGCCATCCTCCAGGTCTGCGGCACCACGCCCGGCGCTGATCCACTGGTGATGGAACTCCTCGACGGCGTTCTTGAGCGCTTCCTCCGTCTCGGAGGTCAGGTCGCCGGTCGCCGCGATCGTGTCGAGCACGGTCGAGTTCGCGTGCAGGTGGTCGAGCAGGCCGCGCTCGAAGCGCAGGACGTCCTCGACCTCGATGTCATCAAGGTAGCCCTTGGTGCCCATCCAAATCGACGCAACCTGATCCTCCATCGCGTACGGGGTGGACTGAGGCTGCTTGAGCAGCTCCATCAGGCGTTCACCGCGCGTCAGCTGGCGGCGCGTGGCCGCATCCAGGTCGGAGGCGAACATCGCGAAGGCGGCCATGGAACGGTACTGCGCGAGCGTCAGCTTCAGGGTACCGGCGACCTTCTTCATCGCCTTGGGCTGGGCGGCACCACCGACACGGGACACGGAGATACCCACGTCGACGGCGGGACGCTGGTTCGAGTTGAACAGGTCGGACTGCAGGAAGATCTGGCCGTCGGTGATCGAAATGACGTTCGTCGGAATGTAGGCTGACACGTCATTCGCCTTGGTTTCGATGATCGGCAGGCCGGTCATCGAACCGCCACCCAGGGCGTCCGAGAGCTTGGCGCAACGCTCGAGCAGACGCGAGTGCAAGTAGAAGACGTCGCCAGGGTAGGCTTCGCGGCCCGGCGGGCGACGCAGCAGCAGCGACACCGCACGGTAGGCCTCGGCCTGCTTGGACAGGTCGTCGAAGACGATGAGGACGTGCTTGCCCTGGTACATCCAGTGCTGGCCGATGGCGGAACCCGTGTAGGGAGCCATGTACTTGTAGCCTGCGGGATCCGAGGCCGGGGAAGCGACGATGGTCGTGTACTCCATGGCGCCGGCATCCTCCAGCGTGGAACGCACGGAGGCGATGGTCGAGCCCTTTTGACCGATCGCCACGTAGATGCAGCGCACCTGCTTATTCGGGTCGCCGCTCTTCCAGTTGTCGCGCTGGTTAAGGATCGTGTCAAGCGCGATCGCCGTCTTACCGGTCTTGCGGTCGCCGATGATCAGCTGACGCTGGCCGCGGCCAACCGGGATCATCGAGTCGATGGCCTTCAGACCGGTAGCAAGGGGCTCGTGCACGCTCTTACGTGCCATGACGCCGGGGGCCTGCAGTTCCAGCGCGCGACGCCCATCCAGGTCCGTGATATCACCAAGGCCGTCAATCGGGCGGCCGAGGGGGTCGACCGTGCGGCCGAGGTAGCCGTCACCGACGGGGACCGAGAGAACTTCGCCCGTGCGATGCACGACCTGGCCCTCTTCAATACCGCCGAAGTCACCGAGGACAACGGCGCCGATCTCGCGCTGGTCGAGGTTCATGGCCAGGCCCAGCGTCCCGTCCTCGAAACGCAGCAGCTCGTTCGCCATGGTGCCGGGCAGGCCCTCGACGTGCGCGATACCATCGGCCGTTTCGATGACGTGACCCACCTCTTCGGTGGCCACGTCCGCCGGACGGTAGGACTCCATAAAGGAGTCCAGTGCTCCGCGGATTTCCTCCGGGGAGATGCTGAGGTCAGCCATGAGGATTCCTAACTAAGAAAAGAAAATTGTGTGTGTATGAGAGGTACTAGCTGGCGATCGCGGTACGCGCAGCGGCGATACGAGTGGCCAGCGAGGCGTCAATTGCCGTCATGCCCGCACGCAGGCGGAACCCACCAATGACCTCGGGATCAATCGAGATCGCCAGGTCAACGGCAGTGCCGTAGCGCTTCGAGAGGATGGCGCGCAGACGCTCAACCTGGGCGTCACTCATCGGCGCGGCCGTAGCAACCGTGACGAAGAGTCGGTCCTGCATGGTGGCAGCCCACTGGGCGTAACGACGCAGGTTGTGGAGAAGACGACCGTGGTTCGAGCGACCGACCGCACGGCGCAGCAGGCGCATCGTCCAGACGCTGACCCGCTGGCCGAAGAGCTTCGTGGCGATATCCCCACGCTCATGGGAGTTGCCCTTGGCCGTATCCGACAGACGAACACGCACCTCGCGGTGGTGCGCCAGGAAATAACGAACCTGGAACAGCTCCTCACGGACCTGATCGAGGGCGCCGTGGGAACCCGCCGCATTGAGCACACCGAGGATGCCGAGCACTTCAAGCGCGTCGGCGACGTCGGCCGGATGGCGCCAGTGGTCCGCGACAACAGCGTTGACGACGGACATCGTCGCCTGCGTGACGTGGGAACCGAACGCGTCGGACACCAGGCCCTGCTTATCTGCGACCGACCGCGCCGGGTCGGTCACTGCACGCGCGAGACGAGTGTTCTCCTTGAACAGGTCGGCCAGACCGAAAAAATCCTCGGCCACCCGCATTGCGTCGGTACCGGGCACGGCAAGCGCCGCCGCCAGGTCCTTCGCAAAGGGGACGGACTCGATCGTGCGCATCTGTGTCATCGCTTCTCCTCAACCAGCGCGGAGTCGGCCTCGAGCTCGTCAAGGAAGCGATCAACCACGCGGGAGGTCAGCGCCGTGTCGGTCAGCTGCTCACCAATGATCTTCTCTGCCAGCTCAGAGGCGAGAAGACCCACCTCGGAGCGCAGGGAGATCTGCGCGGCCTGCTTTTCAGCGAGGATCTGACGCTGGGAGGCCTCGACGATACGGTTAGCTTCGCTGGTTGCCTCGTGACGGGCGGCGGCCACAATGGCCTTCGCTTCGTCGTTGGCGCGCTCACGGATGGTGTGCGCCTGCGCGTGCGCCTCACGAATGATCTCCTCGCGCTCGCGCGCAGCGGCGGCCTGATCGGCCTTCGCTTGCTCGGCGGCGCCGAGGCCCTCCTCGATCTTTGCAGCACGCTCGTCCATCGTCTGGTAGATGCGAGGCAGCGCGTAGCGTCCGACGAGGAGCAGGACGATAAGCAGAACGACAGCCGACCAGAAAATCTCATACAGCGGCGGCAGGATGACGGCGAGGCCGCCGACCTCCTGGTCCGCAGCGGCGACAATCTGGTGCATGGCGATCACTTAACGATGAGCGGCATAACGAAGCCGATGAGGCCGAGGGCCTCAACCATGCCGGCGCCGATAATCATGTTGGTGAAGAGACGGCCAGCAACCTCGGGCTGACGGGCGGTCGCTTCCTGGTTCTTGCCGACCATGAGGCCGATACCGAGGCCGGGGCCCAGGGTGGCGAGGCCGTAGCCGATGTAGGCGAATGCTGCGGTTCCCATAGTGGTTTCCTTCTGTTAGTAACGCCGGGTGGCGTTGGGGTCAGTGATGTTCGACGGAAAGCTTGATGTACACGGTCGACAGGATCGTGAAGATGTATGCCTGCAGGAAGGCCACGAAGACCTCGAAGCCGGTCATCACGAACATGGCGGCACCGGTCAGCGCGGAGGCGGCAGACAGGACGGAGAGTTCGTGGAGCAGAATTGCCGTCCCGAAGTAGGTCATGCCGAGCAGCAGATGTCCGGAGATCATGTTGCACAGGAGTCGCAGCGTCAGCGTGACGGGGCGAACAATGAAGTTCGACAGGAACTCGATCGGCGTGATCAGGAGGTACATCGGAACGGGCAGCCCAGGCGGGAAGAGCTGGGATGCGAAGAAGCCGCCCACTCCCTGCTTGCCGATGCCCGCACCGATGAAGGTGACGTACGTGATGAGAGCGAAGAACATCG
>JAHYYD010000021.1:13173-17197 GCA_019425105.1 Actinomycetota bacterium | reverse complement strand
TCGAGATCGACCACTCCGAGCCGCAGGCTCGCGTGTGGCGATCTCGCGGGCGGGCCGCCGCCCACGGGCACACCAAGCAGCCCGGCCCCGTCAACGCATACAAAAACGCCCGCCCGTTACCGGGTGGGCGCATCTGAGCCGCCTGTGGGAATCGAACCCACGACCTATTCATTACGAGTGAATCGCTCTGCCGACTGAGCTAAGGCGGCCGCGCCTGCCGTTCCACCGTTTCCGGGGCGTGCAGGCAACGGCACAACTCTACTGGACAAATCGCGCCGAGCGCAAACCAGGACACCCAACAAGGGGATGTCGTGAGTCACGTCCTTACTGGCACATGAGGCCGTCGGCGGGCACGGTTCCCTTCACGAAGTAGTCCTCGACGGCGCGGACGACGCACTGGTTGGCGCCGCGGCGGTACGCGGTGTGGTTCCATCCTTCGACGGAGACGAGGACGCCGCTGGCGAGCTGCCCGGACAGGCCCTGCGCCATGGAGTAGGGGGTTGCCGGGTCGTGGGTGGTGCCGATGACGACGATGGGAGCAGCACCCTGAGCGGTGATGCGAGAGCGCTTGGCGTGCTTGGTCGGCCAGGCCTCAAGGGCGGCCGACGGGTAGCCCACATACTTGCCGAGGATCGGCAGTTCGTTCTTGAGCGTCTCCACCTGGGCGGCCCACTGCTCGATGTTTCCTTCGGGAGAGTAGTCCAGGTTGTTGATCGCGTTGATCGCGTCCGTGGAGTTGTCCTGGTAGGTACCGTCAGGGTTACGCGAGTTGAGAGTGTCGGCGATGGCGAGCAGGCCGCTACCGTCGCCCTTCTGCCACGCCATTCCAAACGCCTGCGTGAGCTGCGGCCACCACTGGGTGTTGTACATGGCCCCAGTCAGCGCGGTGACGGCCAGATTTTCGGTGAGCGGGCGCGCCGGGTCGTTCGTGCGCATCGGGCTGTCCTCGAGAGAGTCGAGGAACGAGCGCACGGTCTGGATTCCCTCGTCGAGGCTGCGGCCCATCGGGCACGAGGCCTGGGTCGCACAGTCGGAGATCCAGTGCTGGAGCGAGGCGTCGAGGCCGCGCATCTGCAGGGCCGTGACCTCGTTGACGCTGAGGGTCGGGTCGAGGGCGCCATCAAGCACGAAGCGGCCGACGCGCTGAGGGAAGAGCCCGGCGTAGGTGGCGCCGAGGAAGGTACCGTAGGAGTAGCCGAGCAGGTTCAGGGTGTCCTGCCCGAGGACGGCGCGCACCATGTCGAAGTCGCGGGCTGCGCTGACGGTGTCGATGTGCTCAAACAGGCTGCCCGAGTGTTCGCGGCATCCCGCCGCGACCTCTCGTGAGTCCTTCTGCACTTCGGCGACCGCAGACTGGGGGGATTCGTCGCCGGTGTCGATGTCTTCGTCTTCGCCGGCGTTACGTTCGTCCTTCTCCGCGTCGGTCATGCAAAAGACGGGGGTCGAGTCGCCCACTCCGCGCGGGTCGAGGGCCACGATGTCGTAGGCCTTGACGACGGCCTCGCCGATTCCCTGGGCCGCATAGTAGGGCAGCGAGGAGACGACGGCGCCGCCGGGGCCGCCCGGGTTGATGAAGAGGGCGGGCGCATTCTCCACGCCGGAGCGGTGGATGGCCAGCGCGAGCGTGATCTGGTCGCCGTCAGGGTTCGACCAGTCGAGCGGCGCCTTAAGGAACGCGCACTGGTACTCGCTCGCGTCGGAAGAGTTGATGCCCTGGAAGGAGTCGAAGGTTCCCTCCGCGCACGCTCCCCATTCGATCGCCTGCTCGTAGTAGGACTGGGTGGAGCCCGACTGAACCGGGATGGGTGCGGCCGAGGAGGTGGCCGTCGCCTGGGGCACCGGCCCCGTACGCTGGGTTCCGTAATAGCCGATGACGGTCAGGACGATCGCGACGACAGCGAGGATAGCGACGGCGCCGGCCGCGATGGAGCGAGTCTTCATGGCCCCGATTGTAACGGAGAAACGCCGGGTCAGTTTTCACGCCTGGGGGCGCAGCGAAATCGCCATGTCCTCCAGGACCAGCAGAGCGTTTCCGTTCGACACCAGGCGCTTGCGCGCGGTCTCGATGTGGTCGACGCGCGCAAGGGTCTGGCGAAGCGTGGAATCCTGCGCAATCTCGTGCACCAGATCGGACAGGTCCGTGTTGATGAGCTCGCCGTCCCCGCCCACCTGGACCATGAGGACATCGCGGTAGATCGCGAGCAGGTCAATGAGGGCGCGGTCGATCGCGTCGGTGAGGGCACGCTTGGAGCGGCGCTTCTGGTCTTCCTCGAGCTGGCGGATCATCGTGCGCGAGGCCTTGGTGGCGCTCTCGCCCTCGTCCATGCCGAGCTGGCGCAGCAGCTCCGCCTTTTCGCGGGCGTTTCGTTCGCTGACCTGCGCGTCGGCCTGGGCTTTTGCGGTCTCAAGGAGGCGGTCGGCGGCCATGACGGCCTCGCCGACGCTGCGCACGGAGGCGGGCGCGGTGATGATGGCTCGGCGGCGTTCGCGCATCTGGGGGTCGCGGGCGAGCGCACGCGCCAGGCCGATGTGCGACTGGGCGGCGCGTGCGGCCTCGAGGGCGACCTCGGGGGTGGCGACGCCCTCGCGCACGAGCAGGTCGGCGACCGCGGCCGCGGTGGGGATTCGCAGGCCGAGGTGGCGGCAGCGCGAGCGGATCGTGGCGATCATGTCCTCGGGGCTGGGGGCGCACAGCAGCCACACGGTGTGCTCGGGCGGCTCCTCGATGGCCTTGAGCAGGGCGTTCGCGCCGGACTCGCCGAGGCGGTCCGCGTCCTCGACGACGATGACTCTCCACAGCCCCTGGGAGGGCGAGGACTGCGCCTGCAGCACGAGGGAACGCGCGGTCTCCACGTTGATGATCGAGGTCTCGGTGGCCGCGAAGACGACGTCGGCGTTCGTGCGGCCCATCGTCGTGCGACATCCGGCGCACTCGCCGCACCCGACGGCCTCGCCCGTGCACTGGAGGGCTGCCGCGAAGGCGCGGGCGGCGACGGAGCGCCCCGACCCGGGCGGGCCGGTGATAAGCCACGCGTGGCTCATGGAACGGGCGTCGTCGGAGGCGTGCGCGCCACCGCGGGAGGCGACGATCGCGCGGGCGGACGCCGCGGCCTCGGAGAGCTTAGCGACCGCCGCTTCCTGTCCGACCAGCGAGGACCAGACGCTCATCATTCATCCCAGAGCGCGCCCTGGGATTCGCCCAGAGCACCCACCATGGTGGCGGGCTTACGGGACGAGCCCTTGTTCGGGCTCTTCTCGGCGGCCACAGCGGCCTCGGGCACCTCAGATGAGGACGAGGCCGGGGTGTCCTGAGCGGGCGCGGGAACAGAGTCGGAGGCCTCGTCGATGGTGACGACCCCGCCCTCGAAGCGCTCGACGAGGACGCCGCGGATCTCGGAGAAGACCTCGTCGACCGTGCCCACCGCGTCGATGACGACGAAGCGGTCGGGCTCGGCGTCCGCGAGGCGCAGGTACTCGTGGCGCACGCGCTCGTGGAAGTCCATGGACTCGCGCTCCATGCGGTCCGGGGCGTCGGTACGTCGGCGCGCGCCGACCTCCGGGGGCAGGTCCAGGAGGAAGGTCAGGGACGGGTAGAGGCCGCGGGTCGCCCATGCGCTCAGCGAGGCGATCTCGTCCACGCCGAGGGAGCGGGCCGCGCCCTGGTAGGCCAGGGAGGAGTCAATGTAGCGATCCCCCAGCACGACCGCGCCGCGTTCGAGGGCGGGGGCAATGACCGTGGCGACGTGATAGGCGCGGTCAGCCGCGTACAGGAGGGCCTCCGTGCGCGCGTCGACGTCTTCGGGGCCGTTTTGCACGAGGCGACGGATCTCCGTGCCCAGCTCGGTGCCGCCCGGCTCGCGGGTGACGACGACCTCGCGGCCACGGCTCTCAAACCAGTCGCGCACCGACTGGATCTGCGTGGACTTCCCCGAGCCGTCGCCACCTTCGAAGGTGATGAACACTCCTCGCGCTGCCATCAGCTGTCCTTCTTCGTCGCGGCCTTCTTGGTGGCCGTCTTCTTCGC
>JAHYYD010000021.1:2208-13073 GCA_019425105.1 Actinomycetota bacterium | reverse complement strand
CGCGTGCGCTTGGGGGCGGGGCCCTTGGCGCGCTTGTCCGCCAACAGCTCGTAGGCGCGCTCGGCCGTCAGGTCCTCGACCGTCTCGGCGCGCGGCACCGTCACGTTGGTCTCGCCGTCCGTCACGTAGGGGCCGAAGCGGCCGTCCTTGACGGTGACCTTCTTGCCCGAGATCGGGTCCTCGCCGAACTCGCGCAGCGGCGGGCGGGCCGTGCCACGGCCGCGCGTCTTGGGCTGAGCGTAGATGGCCAGGGCCTCGTCCAGGGTGATGGTCAGCAGCTGATCCTCCGAGGCCAGCGTGCGCGAGTCCGTGCCCTTCTTCAGGTAGGGGCCGTAGCGGCCGTTCTGCGCAGTGATGACCTCGCCCGAGGCCGGGTCCGTGCCCACCTCGCGCGGCAGGGACAGCAGATTCAGCGCATCCTCGAGGGTGACCGTGGAGATGTCCATGGTCTTGAACAGCGAGGCGGTACGAGGCTTGGCGGCAGCCTTCTTCGTCTTCTTCGCGCCCTCCTCGGTGTCCTCGGTCTCCTCGGGCAGGACCTCGGTGACGTAGGGGCCGTAGCGACCATCCTTGACGATGATCGTGTGGCCGGTCGCGGGGTCGATGCCCAGCTCGCGGCCGTCGTCGGCGGCGCGGGAGAAGAGCTGATCGATCAGCTCATCCGTCAGCTCGTCGGGAGCGACCTCCGGCGGCACGTTCGCGCGCGTCCCGTCGGCCTTTTCCATGTAGGGGCCGTAGCGGCCCACGCGCAGCGTCACGCCGCGCCCCAGGTCGATCGAGTTGACGGCGCGCGCATCAATGTCGTCACCCAGGGAGGCGACGTCGTGGCGCAGGCCGCCATTCTCACCCGTGCCGTCGGGGCCGAAGAAGAAGCCGGACAGGAACTCCGTGCCGTTCTCCTCGCCCGCAGCAATACGGTCCAGGTCGCCCTCCATCGAGGCCGTGAAGTCGTAGTCGACCAGGTTCGCCAGGTTCTCCTCGAGCAGGCGTGTCACGGAGAACGCCAGCCACGTGGGCACCAGGTACTGGCCGCGGTGCGTCACGTACCCGCGGTCACCGATCGTCTGGATGGTGGCCGCGTAGGTGGAGGGACGGCCGATGCCGAGCTCCTCCATGGTCTTGACCAGCGTGGCCTCCGTGTAGCGGCCCGGGGGCTGGGTCTCGTGGCCGTCGGGGGTGGCCTCGGTCAGCGTCGCGGCGTCGCCCTCGGCGACGTCGGGCAGGGTCTTCTCCGCGTCGTTCTTTTCCGCGTCGTAGCGGCCCTGGTCGCGGCCCTCCTGGTAGGCCAGGCGGAAGCCCGGGGAGGTGATGACCGTGCCCGAGGCCGAGGACAGCACGTCGTGGCGCGCACCGTCGACCTCGATGCCGGTGAGAACGCGGATCGTCGCCGTGTAGCCGAGGGCGTCGGCCATCTGCGAGGCGACCGTGCGCTTCCAGATCAGGTCATACAAGGCCAGCTGCTGCTTCGACAGGGAACCGGCCACCTCGCCCGGCGTACGGAAATGATCACCCGCGGGACGGATCGCCTCGTGCGCCTCCTGCGCGCCCTTCGACGTGGTGCCGTACAGGCGCGGGGAGTCGGCTACGGCCTCGGCCCCGTAGAGCTGGGTGGCCTGCTCGCGGGCGGCGTGAATCGCCTGGCTGGACAGCGCCGTGGAGTCGGTACGCATGTAGGTGATGTAACCGGACTCGTAGAGGGACTGGGCGGTGCGCATCGTCGAGGACGCGTTCCAGTGCAGCTTGCGCGACGCCTCCTGCTGGAGGGTCGACGTCGTGAAGGGGGCGGCCGGGCGGCGGCGGTAGGGCTTGCGGGTCACCGAGTCGATGACCGAGGCCGGGGCATCCGACAGAGCCTGCGCGTAGGCGCGGGCCGTGGCCTCGTCCAGGTGGAGGACGCCGGCCTTGGCAGCCTTCGCGCTCAGCTCACCCTTCTCGGAAAAGTCCGAGCCGGTCGCGATGGCGTGGCCGTCCACCGAGGAGACTCGCGCGCCGAAGGCCTGGCCCGCCGACGTGAACGCCGTGTCGATCGACCAGTACTGGGCGCTCACGTGCGCCATGCGGTCACGTTCGCGGGCGACCACGAGGCGCGTGGCCACCGACTGCACGCGGCCAGCCGACAGGGACGGGCGGATCTTGCGCCACAGGAGCGGCGACACCTCGTAGCCGTAGAGGCGGTCGAGGATGCGGCGGGTCTCCTGCGCGTCCACGAGGTCGGTGTCCAGGTCGCGCGTGTTCTCCAGGGCGCGCTGGATCGCTTCCTTCGTGATTTCGTGGAAGACCATGCGGCGCACGGGAACCTTCGGCTTCAGGACCTGCAGGAGGTGCCACGCGATGGCCTCACCCTCGCGGTCCTCATCAGTTGCCAGATAGAGTTCGTCGGACTCCTTGAGGAGCTTCTTAAGTTCGGTGACCTTTTTCTTCTTATCCGGGTTCACCACGTAGTAGGGCTTAAAGCCATCATCCACGTTGACGGCGAAACGGCCGAACGGCCCCTTCTTCATGTCCTTGGGCAGCTCGGAGGGCTGCGGGAGGTCGCGGATGTGGCCGATTGAGGCGGTCACGTGGTAGTCGGGACCCAGGTATCCCTCGATGGTGGCTGCCTTCGCAGGAGACTCCACGATCACGAGCTTCGTCGCTGACATTGCCGGTCCCTTCCGTCGCTTCCCCAGTATTTGTAGCACCCTCGTCCGCGGTTCACCTGGCGAGGCATCTGGGATGGACCTTACCGCGTCCCACCCACATCTGGGTACCGGTGTCGCTTCCGCGCGTCTCACGCCGCCCGGGTTTGACATTCACGAGGCAGTGGCGGATTCTCGCGCGCGGGCGCGCCCGGGCGAGGCACCGGATGGTGCACCCGGGGATACCTATACATAGGGGGAAGCCCCGGCCTCGTCCCGCGTCCCCGCGACACCCATCGTTTGTGTGACGGGCACTTCATCGGGCAGAATCGGTGGCGTGATCGCAAGTGTCCTGTCCGGTATCCCCTTCCCCGTGTGGTTCGCCATCGGGTGCGTCGTCGTGCTCCTGCTGAATCACTACGTCAAGCAGGCGGCCGCGCGCGCGAAGGGCGCCGTTCCCGCGCCGCGTGACGTGCGCAAGGCCGGCAAGGAGAAGGACTGGAACAAGCTCAACGAGCACCACACCCCGACAATCCACGGCAAACGCGAGGACATGGCGACCGAGCCTCGGGCGCGCCTGCTTGCCCCGTCCATGGTGTACGCGCTGTGTAACGGCGACCCGGTGAACGAGCTGGCGCTGTCGGCCCCGGAGGCCACGAAAACCATGATGGAGCACGACTGGGGGATCACGGACCGCGAGGGCCTGATCCGCCAGCTGTATTCGCTCCTGCGCGCGGGGCAACGCGAGGGTTTCGCGTCGCTGCGGGAGCGCTGCCAGAAGAAGTCGTGGGCCGAGTCCGAGATCGCCCGCCTGAACAAGACTGCCGACTCGTCGATGGAGGACTGGGAGAGTCGCTGGCGCATCCGCCGTTTCCTGGACAACGACCGCGGCATTCAGACCCTGGATTTTGCCGCGTGGGATTTCCTGCGCGCAGCGAACCTGACGCGCGCGGGCGCGGGCCTCGGCTGGCTCAGCGAGGACGAGGCCTGGGACACGTTCGCGCTCATCAACCGCGCGCTGCAGCACTCGTACTCCTCGTGGGACGAGGCCTGGGAGGCCTTCCGCACGACCCGCTGGCTGTGGGCCGCCGAGGGCGACGTTCAGACCGCGGCCAACGACCTGCATGACCGTAACCGAGGCGAGTTCCTCCTCGGCGCGTCGGGCCTGTGGACGGCGATCCCGTGGGACGCCCCCTACCCGACGACCCGTTTCCTGCTGCTCGACGCGCTCGCCGACATGGGCGCGCTGCGACTGCTGCAGCCTTCGGCGTGGCACTACGCATCGGCGTGGGAGCAGGACCTGGATGAGCACGCGCGCACTCGCGCCCCCATGTCCATCGGCGGCAAGCCGATCGTCCAGTAGCGATACCCCCTCGAAGGTTGCATGGGCTGGTTGAGAGCGCCCACACCCGACGACCCGCACGTTAACCCCTTGATACGCACGTTAACCCCATGACCTGCGCGTGGGCGGCGTTACCCACGCACATCGCCATCCGGCTGGAGACACACACCCCCACCTCCTGTACAATGTTCTGTACATAGGCGAGCAGAGGAGCACCCATGAAAACCATGACCTACACCGAGTCGCGCGCACGCTACGCCGAGGTCCTCGACCAGGTCGTCAACGACCGCGAGGAAATCGTCATCACCCGACAGGGCCACGAGAGCGCCGTCATCATCGCCCTCGACGAGTACGAGTCCCTCATGGAGACCGTCTACCTCATGCAGTCCCCCGCGAACGCCCGCCACCTGCGCGAATCGATCGCACGGCACCGCGCTGGCGAGGGCGTCGTTCACGACCTCATTGAGCTCGACGAGGACTGACCATGCACATCACATGGGACGAGGATGCCTGGAACGACTACGTCTGGTGGCAGTTCGAGGATCGCAAGACCCTCAAGCGCATCAACGCACTCATCAAGGACATCCAGCGCAACGGAAACGAGGGGATCGGCAAGCCTGAGCCTCTTCGCTACGAGTTCTCGGGGTACTGGTCACGCCGGATCGACTCACGGCACCGCCTGATCTACCAGATCAGCGACGACGGCAAAGCCCTCTGGATCATCTCCTGCCGCTTCCACTACGGCCAGTAGCATTCACGAGGCCCGGGCTGATTCCACCCCCACAACAAGTAACAATGCCCTGACGCCAAGCGCCGCGGCTGCCCCTGCAGCCGCGGCGCCCGCGCACGCAACACCGCTCAGTACGTCAAGAATCCCCATCGGATCAGGTCACGCAGGGGCACCTCGATCTCGGCGCGCACACGCCGCGCCGAGCGCCTCAGCCGCCTCGCGCGCGAGGTCAGTTGGGGCATCAGGCAGCGCGTCGAGCGCCCGCAGCGCCTGAGCGAGGGCGCTCGATCCCTTCATCTTCGGGCGCAGCTCATCAGGCACGCACACCCTCATGCCGTAGTCGCCCGCGAGCGCCACCAGGGCCTCGACCATACGATTCGAACCCCGGATGCCAACGAGCGACGGAAGCAGGACGGCGATGGTCTGGGCGACGCGATAGCCGGCCAGCGCCGAGATGGACGCGCAGTCGGTGAGCGTCTGGGCGACCCGCCCGGGACCGAACCACCCGTTACTCAGCAGGTAGCCGATCTCCTCAGCCATGGCCGCCGGGTCGTATCGCCCGGTGTCGGCGAGGCACGCAATGGCCTCGGCGGCTATGGCCCGGTAGTGCGCCTGCGCGGCGGTGGACGCCCACGCCAGGGCCGAGTAGGTGGGCGCGCCCGGTGCCCGCCACCCCTCCCCCAGCGCGCGCACGATCACCTCGAAGCCTGTAATGACCTGTGGGAACTTGAAGAACGCCCCCTGGAGGATGGGCATCGCATGGGCGGCCAGAATGTCCGGGTTGTGCTGGAGCGCCCAGGCTGCCCACGCGTAGGCGACGCCGCTCGACCGGTAGTCACCGGATTCCAGAAGACGCCCGGTGAACTCGGGAGCCACCCCGGCAACGTTGGCGAGGGCACCCGCCAGCGAGTCCTCGCCCGTAGCTGGGGTTTGCCCGGGGATCGCCCACGTCTCGTGCATGTCATCGGTCTTGGTGTACTCACCGTGCACGACGCTCACCGGCTTCTGGTAGGGAGCGCTGATAATCTGGCGCTCCCACTGTGCCTCGACGGGTTCCAGCGGCTCGGTCAGGATCGGGTCGAAGCGGTACATGTCCTGACCATTCGGCTTGTCGTAAGGCTTGTCGCACAATGCGACGCGCAACTGCTCGTGCAGGAGGCGGACCGGTCCTCGGTGTTGCTCCCACTCACTGCCCTTGCGCAGGTAGCCGCGGAAGTGCCCAGCCTCGGGCGCGTCCTTCACATCCATCCCGCGCAGGAGCCGCGATGCCAGGTAGGACAGCTGGTTGGCGCCCTTCCAGTTGGGGGCGCTGCGCCAGTACCTGGCGAGCAGCGTCTTGTCGGCCTCCGCCAGCTCGATACCCTCACCGCTGATGCGCGTCAAGAGCGCGGGCAGGGCGGCGCCCGCGGACGCGTCCTCGAAGAGGGCATGCAGCACCGCGACGGCCGCGTCGTTATCGGCGGGCAGCTCGGCGGTGCGCGACGTGCGCGGTAGGTCCGCGGCGGGGGCGTCCGGGAACGTCCACGAGGCCTGGGTTCCCTCCCCGGTTTCGCTTCCCTGGGTGCTGGCGCATTGGGCGGCCGACCCCGAGGGCCTGGCCCCGGCCTCGTCCCCACGGTCCCCGGAACCGTCAGAGTCCCCGGAACCGGCGGAAACCGCGACGAGCGCGGCTGCACGGTCTCGCAGGTCGAGGGGGAACTCGGCGGCACCCACGACGTCGCTGACGGCGGCCGCGCACCCGGGACGGGCCTTGACGAGGGCGGCGAGCAGGCGCAGGTGCGCGCGCAGCAGCTTCTTTTCGGAGCGCGCGAGGACCTGCGCGCTGGCCTGCACGAGCGCGCCCACCTGCTCTACCGTGAGCTCCCCGACGAGGCCAAGGAGAGCCTTCTGCGCCAGCGTGACCGTCTGCGAGGGCAGGGCCCCGAGCAGGGCGATGAGGTCCGCGGCCGCCTCGAGCCTTTCCTCGCGCGTCGGTTCGAGCGCCTCCCAGGCCCGCGAGAAGACGCGGGCGTTGTAGGCGGAGAAGTCGCGCCTCTGGGCGGCCAGACACTCGGAGAGGATGCGGGGGCGCAGGTGCGGGAAGCGCGTCGCCATGTAGCGGACGAGGTCGTGGCTGTGCAGGCGCTCGAAGTCACCGCCGGGCGCGGAGGGGTCCTCGCGGTACATCCACACGAAGAGCGCCGAGCCGGGCAGGGCGCCCTCGACGCGGAAAAACTGCCAGAACTCGTGGTCCAGGAAGGTCGGGTTCTCCTCGAAGAAGCGCTGCGTCTCATCCGAGGTGGGGTGAGGCGCGGGAATGATCCTGCGCGCGAAGTACTCCAGGGAGGGCGCCGTGGTCAGGAACGCTCCACGCTCGGCCAGGAGGGAGCGGTAGGTGTGCCAGAAGGCAACGCCGCCGGGGCTCCCGGCGGCCTCCTCGAGCCACTCGCCGCTGCGCCCAGCCGCGCCGCGCCTGTGGGCGGCGAGCAGCCGATCCAGGTCCGCTCCCTCGCGTGGATCGCCGCCGCGGCGGCCCGACCAACGGGCTCCGTAGTCATCGCCGGCGTCGTCGCTCCCGGCCAGGGCGGCGCGCAGGAACGCGCACATGCGCACCGTGTCCTCTGGGACTGCGTCCCACTCCCACTCGACGGCTGGCGGGACGAGGCGCGCGAAGGGCACGGACTTGAACAGGGAGCGCCGATCCTTCTCAGATGCCCCCTCCAGCACCCGCTCGTACGCGTCGATGGCGCTCTCCCCGGAGGCGAGGAGGCGCTTGAGGGCCGCCCTGCGGGCGGGGAGCGTCATCGGCGAACTCATTGGCCCATCTCCTTCAGCGTGCGCGCGTACTTGGCGGCCTGTGAGGAGCCTCGGAAAAGGCCGAGCCAGCCGACGAGATCCTCGCCGAGCGGCGGCACCCACCCCTCTGCCTGCGCCCGCGCGTACTGCGCGGTGACGACGCCCAGCAGCTGCCCGATGCCCGTGCGCCCGCGTTCGAGCCCGGGCAGCAGCACGAGCGCCAGGTCCAGTGCGAGGTGGGGGTCCACGTCCCCCAGGTCCTGGAAAGCCTGCGCCCATCGGTTCAGTTTCACGGTGTGCGCCATGTCCGCGAAGCCAGCCACAGCCTCGCCGAAGGCGAGGTCACCGCGCGCCACCAGCGCGGCCAGGGTCTCGACGCCGAGGGCGCGCGACTCGACCTCGCGCTCGCCCATCGCCTGGCCGAGGAGCTGGGCAGACAGCGAATCCCAGCGTCCGCCGTGCTCGCACAGGGCCCGATAGCAGTCAGCGGTCAGCTGCGTACTGTCAAGCACGTACCACTGCGAGGCGATCAGGCAGACGGCGAAGTGACGCACCGACGCGGGGTAGAGATATCGGTGGGCAGTAAAATCACCCGAGGCGCTCGCAATATCCGCGAGCGCGCCCAGCTCAGGGCCTGTCGCGCCCGTATCTGCGCCGACGACGCGCGGGGTGAAGAACGCGTAGACGGGCGAGCCGTCACGCGCGACCTTGGGCTTCCCGGACTCATAGGAGGGACGCCCCTCCCACGTCACGGAGAGGGAGGACAGGTAGCCCTCGGCCCGTCTGCGCACCGCGCCCGTGAGCGCGAGACGGATGCGAGCCGCGGCGGGCAGCTCCGCCTCCCGCTCCTCCACGAGCGCGAGCGCGGCCGCGCAGTCCGGGTGCTCGACGTCCACGCGCAGCAGCGCCTGGGTGAGATCGGCGGGTAGCGGCGAGGCAGCCCCGTTGTCCAAAGCACGGCGCACGAGGATAAGCGGGTTCACAGCTCCGCGATCGTCGGTGGGCGTGGCCAGGAGGTGGTAGTGCCGTCCACGCTCGACCAGGCCCGCAACTTCGATGATGCGCTCTCGCAGAAGGGTCGGCATATTTTCCGTTTCCAACCAGGCAGTGCCAGCAGCCAGCGGGTTCTCCGCGCCCTCCCCTCCCCCATCGAGGGCTATCTGCAGGAGAGTTCCGAGCATGCGCTCGTACCCGAATCTGCGCGTGGTCAGGCGCCGAACAAGCGGGCGCAACGATTCCAGCGCACTCGGGTCGAACTCGGGGGATGCCAGGAACGCGAGCAGCGCCTCATACTCGAGCCCCATCTGCGCGCCCTGCGCCAGGACGCCGACCCGTCCAACCACGTCCTCGGCGCTCATGGGAACCAGGTCGACCACCTCCCGGGGAGGCGGCAGGAAGGCGGCGGGAGCCTGCTCGCCCGGGTCATCCTCGGGGACGAGGCCAGGGTCGGCCTGGTCGGTTGCTGCATGCCCGGGGTCGAGGAGGTCGAGCGTGGCAACGACGAGCGGGTCCAACTCCGCGTCGGACAGGAGGCGGCCGACCGCTGCGGGGGCGAGGAGGCCCGCTCGCAGCGCGTCACTCGCCAGCTCGATGGCGAGTGTCTGCACCTGCGCATGCGGAAAAGACAGCGCGATCGCCAACAGGGGTTCGAGGCCACCGGGGTTCAAAACCTCAAGGCCACCGCGCAGGATTGTCAAGGCTACGAGTGCGTTGGCCTTCGAGCCCATGAGCGCTCCCTCGCAGCTGCGCGCAAACAGCTCCAGGTCGAGGCGACCAGCCCTGGCCAGGGCGGACAGGTGCCCGACCGCCAGGGTGACGGTCGGCCCGACGGGAGAGGACATGAGGGCGCACAGGGCCCCCTGACGGGCCTCGGCCTCGTCGACGGTCATGGCGAGCAGGCGCAGGGTGCGCGAATACCACCCGGCACGCGCGGAAGGCAGGTCGGCCGCCAGCATCTCCAGGAGGGCGTCGAGCAGACGATCGCGTTCAATAAGCCCCTCATTGACGCTCGCTTCGAACGTGCGCGACCAGCCGGGCGTCCGCTCCGAACCCATGGTGGCAGAACGGTCGGAGGCAGACAGGGACACGCCGCGGTTGCCTTCCTGGCGCAGCATCCCCCACACCAGCTCCTCGCGCAGCTCCCTATCGGCGCGCATGAGGGGCAGCTGTAGCCCGGGTTCGAGGCCGATCAGCGCCGTCAGGTACCGCTGATCGTGGTCGAGGGTCAGGTCGCCGTGCAGTTCGGCCAGGCGCAAGAATCCGATCCCCTTGAGCCAAGCACCGGTGACCCTGGCACTCACGTCCAGGTCATGGGCCGTGGGCGGGCCCTCGTTGATCTCGAGCATGCGCGCGTAGACCTGATCGAGTGTCCACTCGCCTGGGTGGGCCTCGGTCCACAGGTGCAGTCTCCAAAAGTCCGCGCATTCATCCAGCGTGGTTGGCCGCCAGAACGGATCCGACTTCTCACTCATTGATCCTCCTTGATCAGCGTGAAGACGGCGAGGACATGCTTGCAGGGCCCCCGCCCACCCCTGTGTTTCATCCACCACGGGCAGGTGCAGCGATACTCGCCGATGGCGTAAGGGTCGGCGGGTGCCTCCACCCGGTAGCGGTTTGGGCCCGAAGTGACCCTGAAGCGCGCCCCCTCCTCGTGGGTGACCGCGCCGCGTTCAATGAGCGTGCGCGCCCCTGCCAGGCGCGGATGCATGGCAGTGAGCGCGTCGGGACGCACGGGCAGAGGACGGTGAAAGTAGGTGCCCCCGGTGACGTCGAAGCCAACCTGCCCGCTCGAGGCCAGGAGCGCCAGGCCGCCGGCCACCCGGTCAGGGGCCAGTCCGGAGCGCGCGGCCATAAGCTGCGTGTCGATGCGCGGCTCGAAGGAGAGCAGGGCGGACAGCATATCCGCGTCCTCCTCGACGCGCGGATCCCCCAGGGACGCCAGGACCGCACCCTCCCCCGAGAAGCCGCGCGACTTGGCGGGGCTGAGCCCAATGGAGAGCCGCGCACCGGGCAGGCGGGCGACCCACAGGGAGGCGACCGGCTCACTGCCCGCATCCACGTCAGGACCATAGGCCTCGAGCGAGGTGATGAGATGAAGAAGCGGCTCGAACACGCGCAGGCGCTCGGGGCCAGCGACGCACGCGGCCCCCGGCGCGGGCCGGGTCCCCAAGCGCAGACCGCGCACGGCCCGCCCCGCCCACATGACCGTGCCCGTCGCGCTGGACCTGGGCAGGCCTCGGATGAAGGCGCGCGCCTGCGCAGTATTCAACGCGTGCAGCGGCATCATCGCGGAGGAGAGCATCTGCGTCTCCGCGAAGCCCTTAAGCCAGCGCAGGGACAACGGCACCTTCTCTTCCGTGACCTCCTCGTCCAGGGTCGTGGCCGTCAGCCCCTCCTCGCC